>JAZLDE010000140.1:0-2210 GCA_045614625.1 Eubacteriales bacterium | reverse complement strand
GTCCATTTGCGAAGCAAATGGATGCCGAGCGCCAGCGAGGAGAGGGCCCCACTTCTCGCGGTAGCTATTGTCGAGGGAGAAACGGACCGTCGGGGACGCCGGTCCCTACAGGGGAATGGAGAAGATGCTAAAATAATTTTTCCTTTTCCCCTCCATAAAGTTTTTCGGGGGGCAGGGGTGCTTTTTTCAAAAAGCACCCCGCATCGTCTCCTACACCTCACAAAACGCTTTCAAAATCTTCAGCCCCACGTTGCCGCTTTTTTCGGGGTGGAACTGACAGCCGTATACGTTTCCGCGGCCGACGGCGGCAGTCAGGGGCGCGCCGTAGTCGGAGGTGGCGATGACGGAGCCGTCCTCGTTTTTGCCATAGAAGGAATGGACGAAATAAACGAAATCGCCCTCGTCGAGATAGCGGAAGATGGGCGACTTCTCGCCCTCAAAATGCAGGGCATTCCAGCCGATGTGGGGAATCTTGAGGCCTTGCGGAATGACCTCCGAGATGGGGCGAACCTCACCCTTGATCAGCCCAAGGCCTTCGTGCTCGCCGTACTCAAAGCCCTTTTCAAACAACAGCTGCATGCCAAGGCAAATGCCCATAAGCGGTTTTCCTTGGGCGGCCAGATCACGCAGAACGTCAAACAGTCCGCGCTCGCGCAGCTTGTCTGCTGCGTCGCCAAACGCGCCCACGCCGGGCAGGATAATGCGGTCGGCAGCGGCCAGTACGGCAGGATCGTCCGTCACGACCGTCTCGGCGCCAATCGCCGCGAGCGAAGAACACAGCGAGAACAGATTGCCCACGCCGTAATCAACGACGGCAACCATCACAGCACCCCTTTGGTCGAGGGCAACTCGTCGGCGCGCATCGGATCGATCGCCACCGCCTGGCGAAGCGCACGAGCGGCCGCCTTGAAGGCTCCCTCGATGATGTGGTGAGAGTTAGTGCCCGCGATCTTGCGCAGGTGCAGCGTGCACTGCGCGTTGCGGGTAAAGGCCAGCCAGAATTCCTCGACCAGCTCGGTGTCAAACGAACCAACACGGGCGGTAGGGATATCCAGCGCAAAGCCGAGATAGCTTCTGCCCGACAGATCGACAGCCGCGAGGATCAAAGATTCATCCATGGGCAAGGTCATCGAGCCGTAGCGGCCCACGCCTTTTTTGTCGCCAAGCGCCTTGGCAAAGGCCTGACCCAGCACGATACCGACGTCCTCGACGGTGTGGTGGTCGTCAACGTAGGTGTCGCCGTCGCAGGTCAGCGCCAGATCAAAGCCGCCGTGCTTGGCAAAGAGAGTAAGCATGTGGTCGAGAAAGCCGCAACCGCTCTGAATGGTGCTTTCGCCCTTGCCGTCGAGGTTGAGGTTGAGATGGATGTCGGTCTCGGCGGTGGTGCGGGAGAGTTGTGCCTGACGGCAAATTGTAGTATTATTCATTGGATGGGCTCCTTTCGGGGGAGATGATTTTAGTATAGCTAAAGTTTGAACAACCGTTTCTTTTGACGCTCATACTGCGCGACTGTGTCGCGCGCTGAGCTGTGCTGTTTTTTTGATGTTACTTCTTGCCACGCGGCAAGAAGTAACCAAGAAAACAGATTTCGGCAAGCCGAAATCGCAAGTTTGCTTGTTCGCAGTCGCGAACATCGCGCAAGCGCGGGCGCAAACATTGCGCGCCAAGACGTTCCCTCTTGGAACTCCCTTGGCATTGCCGCTCTTCAAAGCGGATAGTGGAGAAAGACATAAATGTTTGTAATGTATCGCTCGCCAGTTTGCCACCACGAGCGGCAGACATGGAAAGCAAAAGTTGTTGCTTTCTTGGTAGGGGAGGGGCTTGCTCCTCCCGTTTAATTGGCGATTTATCTTTATAACGGGCGAACAATGTTCGCCCCTACGTATTGGGGAGCGGATGGGATAGGGGGACGGAGTCAATTTGCAAAGCAAATTGATGCCGAGTGAAACGAGGAGAGGCCCCGCCGCTTGCGGCAGCCTATCTCGGCGTGTGCCGAGATGCCGAGCGTTGCTTGCCCGCTGAACACGGGCATCGCGCCAAGCGCGACCGCAAAGCTCCCGCCCTACGTAGCAGCGCACTCCCTTCCCCATACAGAGATAGAAGAAGTTGCAAGGGCGAACCATTTGCCATCTGTGGGAAGAATTTTGCAAAGCAAAATTCTTCGGGAGCGGGCCAACCGAACACTCCACAAGCAGTCTTTTCATGCCCGC
>JAZLDE010000139.1:0-10577 GCA_045614625.1 Eubacteriales bacterium | reverse complement strand
TAGGTCAGAGAAGGAATAGCCATGTAGTTCAGGTATGCGCGAGCCACGTTGGTGGTAGCGACATCCAGGTAGGACTGGAAGTTGTCCTTAATAGCCATGTTCTCAACCTTCAGCTCGTAGCCGGTAACGATGGTAACAACCTGATCCATAGCCTTGGTAGCGGTCAGAGCAACCTTATTAACACCATCGATCTTGTCGAACTTGTTAACGGTCAGAGCAGCCAGCTCGGTGGTCAGAGAAGCGTTAACCAGAGAAGCCTCTGCGGGGAACAGCTTGTTGGTGGTAACACCAGCAGCAGGAGCGGTAGCAGCAGTTACAGAGTAACCGGTCAGGTAGTGCTCCATAGCCTCGATCAGAGCGGTATCGCCAGCGCCGCTGTAGAAGTTAGCCATCTCAGTAGCGTAAGCGTAGGTCTCGTTGATCTTGTCAGCCTTGTAGTCCTCGAACAGGAATCTGTTGTAAACCTCATCCAGGTTAGCAACAGCCTCAGCCAGCAGCTCGTTGAAGATACCAGCGATGTTGGTGTTGTACTTAGCCTTTGCGGTCTCCATCAGGTCGGTCTTGCGGAGCTCGGCAAATACGTTCTGAACAGAGGAGGTCAGGTACAGACGCAGCTCTTCGTTGTACTCCTTGATGGTAGCAGCAGGATCAGCAACGATGTGAGTCGTAGCGTCAGTCTGAGCCAGACCATTCAGAGCACCGTAGTAGTTAACCAGTGCGGTGTTGGTGAAGTCCTTCGTAACTTCGATAGCAGCGTAGGTGCCGGTGGTGTAGCTCTTCCAGCCTGCGAATGCAGTGCCGTTCAGGAAGCCATTCAGGAAGCCGTCAGTCAGCTGAGCCTGGAACTCGTAAGCGCCGATGAAGGTGGTGGGATCCTCCAGAGCAGTTGCGTTCTGAGTGGGCAGAGTAGCAGCCTTGGTGTAGTCAACAACGGAGATGTAGTCGTACAGGATGGTGTTCAGCATCGTCTTAGCATAGTTGCGGTACAGCTCGAATGCCAGGCCCCATGCCTTGTCATACATGTTGAAGTACAGATCGTACTTGGTGATTGCAGCCTTTACGCCAGCAGTGTGGTTGCGAGCAGCATCATCGGAGTTCTTGCAGGTGTTGCGGCCCAGAGCAGCGCTCATAGCAGCTTGAACCTCAATCAGCAGGCGACCGGTGTAAGCGCGGGTATCGCCTTCAACCTCAGTGCACATACCAACGGTCAGAGCCTCGAGGTACTGAGCGTCGGTGATGGTCTTGATAGAGGAATCAGTCAGAGCAACATCCTGACCATTAATCTTAACAGTACCGAAAGCCTTAACGGAACCGGACAGGAATGCAGCCATAACGTCGTTAGCAGCCCAAACCTTATCCTGAGCATCCTTCGTCTGAGCGATCAGAGCGTTGTAGGTGCTCTCATTGTTCTTGTAAGTAGTAGCAACAGTCAGAGCCTGGTTGCCATAGTGACCATCAAGGACGATGCTAGTGGTAGCAGCAGTTGCCCACTGATACTCAGCGATATCCTGAGGCAGGTAGAACAGGCCGTAAGCGTCCTTCTTCTGGAACTCAACGCCGTTCTTCTGAGAAGTAGCGTAGTCAGTGCCGGTAGCATCCTCAATCAGGATGGTAACGTCAACCTTTTCCCAGTAAATGGGGTTGCCCTTTGCATCGGTCTTTTCATAGTACTTATCCAGGTCAGCGATCTTCTTTACGCCGTCCTTTTCGAAGACGTTGTAGGTCTTCTGAGTGCCGTAGGTAACGTCATACTTGGTATCCTCGTATGCGTTGTCCAGCAGGTACTTAACGATCAGGTTGTCGTAAGCATCAACAAAAGCATTGATCTGGCCCTTGTTTTCGATGGTTACGGTCTGAACAAAAGTCTTATTGTAAGGATGAGTATCACCAATGGTGTACAGAGAGTTGTTCCACAGGTCAGCCAGCTCGTCAGCAAAGCTCTTAACAGCGTTTGCGTTGTCGATGGCCTTCTTCATCTCTTCCAGCTCAGCCAGCGTAGCAACACGCAGGATGGTGTACTCGAGGTGTCTAGCGTTGGTAACATAATCAACCAGGTCGCCCTTAGCGTCGAAGATAACGACATTCAGAGGAGCCAGGTAATCATTGATCTGCTTCTTAGCAGCGTTGGTATAAGCGTATACCAGCTTGCCGCCCTCTTCAGCATACAGCTTGCTCAGCAGAGTCTGGATGCTGTCGATGGTCTTGATAACAACGGGGGTGGTCTTGTTCCACTCGGTCAGGGACATCTTGTCCTTGATCATCGTGGTGATGGTAGCTGCGTCCATATCCAGCAGATCCTCGAAAGCGGAACCAGCAAGAGTTTCAACCTCTTCCTTGGTGTAGAAAGCGTCCAGAATAGCTCTAACAACTTCCTCCAGCTTGTCAAGGCGGCCGTCAAGAGCCTCAACCTCAACCTTGGTAGCGTAGTTAACCAGCTCGCCGCGGATAGCAACGCGCAGGTCCTCGGTATTCAGAGCGATAGCCTCAACACGTGCGGTCAGCAGCTCGAAAGTGTCAACCTTAACGTAGTTGGTCAGCTCGTTCTTAACGTTCATGTGCAGCTCGGTCAGAGCAGCGTCCAGAGCCTGAACGCGAGCCTCAACGAGATCAAGCTCGTTGGTCAGGTTAGCGATCTGCTCCTTAGCGTTCATCTGCAGCTCCCACAGGTTGTCGCCCAGCGTCTTAACAGAGCCAGCCAGCAACTCGTAGTCTTCAGCCTTAACGTAAGCCTGCAGCTCTGCGGTCAGGGTCTCCATAACCATGCTGTAGTGCTCACGGTCGAGGGTCATCAGCTTCATGGTGTTTTCCTGAACGGAAGCAACCAGGCGAGCGTAGTCGTCATCATTCTTGACGTAACCCTTCAGAGCAGCAGCAGCATCAGCAGCAGCCTTGTCAGCAGCAGCGATCTTGTCTTCCAGAGCCTTCTTGATTGCAGCAACTTCTGCATCGGTAGCAACAGCCTTCAGGTCGTTCAGAGCCTTGTCGATGTTGCCCTTGTTTGCGTTGATGAGATTGGTCAGCTTCGTCTCGAGAGCTGCCTGCTCAGCATCGGTAACGTAACCCTTCAGTGCCTCTTCGAGAGCAGCCTTGGTTACGTAGCCCTCCAGATCCTTGACGAGCTTGTCAAAGTCTGCGGACTTTACGAATGCAGCCAGAGCCTCGGTCGTTGCGTAAGGAGCGAGAGCAGCCTCGATCTTAGCGTCAACCTCTGCCTTGGTAGCACCGTCGGCGGTCTTCAGATAATCAGCCAGCAGAGCCTTTACTGCATCAGCTGCAGTCTTGGCCTCATCGGCAGTACCCTGAGCTGCCTCTGCCTTCTGGATCGCTTCGTCAGCCTTCTTACCGCAACCGGTCAGGCAGACAGAAAGAACCATAAGCATAGCCATAAGCATAGCAATGCCCTTGACAAAGTAGCTCTTTTTGTTGTTTGTAAGCATAATTTGCCTCCATAAAATAAGATTTGTGCTAACATTGTACACCATAACGCTAAATATTTCATCGTTTTTCGATGAACGGGCAATATATCCGATGAATGGGATATATTTTTCGCATAATTTCCCCTTTTATGGGCAAACATACGTATTCCGTTCGCGAAAACTTATTCGCGATCAGCCGTCTCGTCGACCTTTTTCGCCGACAAGAGGTCTTGATCCTCCTCATCGCCCGTCCCCGAGCTCCGTTTTACCCCGGCGTACTCCTCAAATGCCGCTTTGACCTCGGCATATCGGTTTTTCGCCACGGCAACCGTATCTCCGTTGACCATTCTGAACTGGTACCGCTCGATTCCGACCGTGTACCGAAGGTTCACAATAAAGCTGCGATGAGAGCGATAGAAATCCTTTGATGATAGTAAGCTGCCAGCTTCGACCAGCGTCCCCGAGCACAAAACGACACTGCGTTTGCAGTGAACGTCCAGTTCTGCCCCGAACACCTCAATATAGAGAATGTCATCGACGCAGATCATCCGCTCGCCACCGTCAATTCCTCTTAGCACAATCGAGGGCTTTTGACGGTACTTGTCGGTCACATGGCGAAAGACGTCTCTCAGTTTCTTTCTGTCCACGGGCTTGGTCAGGTATCCCACGGGGTAGGCTGTGTACGCTGCGAGTGCGCTTTCGGACTCGGACGAGCAAAAGACAATGTCGATCGTCTCGTCGATCATCCGCAGGCGCCGTGCAAAGTCGATCCCGCTGATGCCGCCAAGTCGCGTTTCCAGAAACAAAAGTCGATACGTATTTTCACTCAATGCTTTTTGCAAAGCTTTGAAGCTGCGGAAGATCTCGACCTCACACTCCATGGGAATTTCCGAGGCGAGCGAGACGAGCATTTTTGCCAGCTCCGCCGCATGTGACTGCATATCATCGCAAATCGCTATCCTGAACATAGTTTCCTCTCAAAACACGATTTCATGGTGCTTGGAGTCATTATACCATACATGGCAAGTAATTGCAATATTTTTTACAAAATTTTTTATGGAAAAGCTCTCCATTGTCCTGCCACGCGCAAAAAGTTTCATTTATTATATATATACCTCTCCAAAACGAAGCGGTGCCGAGGCAAACATTACGTTCACCTCGGCACCGCGGGTTTATACTATATAATATAATGAAGAAATCAACCCAGCATACGTGCCAATGCCTCGAGCAGCTTATCGCCGCCCTCGTCTGCCGTCTGCTTGTATTCTTCGATCTTTTCGAGCAGCTGTGCACGATCGTTTTCATTCAGGCGCTTAGACAGGCCCAGCGCATCGGAATTTTCGGCATACAGCTCGTTGATCGAATCGGGAAGAACGGTCGTCAACAGATCAGATGCCTGAACGGTCTCGATGAACTGCTCAACCGACATACCAAAACGCTCCTCGAAGGTATTGCCGTTGCCGTTCTTTGCACCGACAGCCAGCTGCAGCACACGATACAGTGCGTCAGCCTCTCTCTGGTAAACGTCGTCACTCCAATTCTTGCGTGCCTCGACCAGTCCGGCCAGAAGATCGTCCAAAAGGTGTGCCACACCCGTTGCGCTCTCAGCCGGAAGTCCCGCCTTCTTGAGCATCTCGGGGGTACACAGCGAGCGAAGCAGTGCCGCGGAAGAATCGTTCATCGTGGAGATCAGGGTATGGAAGTCCTCGGGAGATACCGATCCACCCGAAGTAACGTCCTCCTTCAGATGATTCATAACGTTCATCAGCGTGTTGACGTCCTTGGCCGTCTGACCCAGATTTTCCAGACCGCCGTTTTCCTTCATGGAGTTGGCGATGGTCGTAGCCTGACCGGGGGTAATGCCCATGGTCTCGCAAACCTTTTCACTCTGCAACGCGCCGGTGACCAGCGTTTCTACCAGGGCTTTGCCCGATTCTGTTGCCGTAACGGCGCCAAGAGCATCGCCCAGCGCACCGATGGTCGTTTCAATATTCAAGCCGTCTCCGGAGGACATATTGTTCATGACCTCCGCCGCTGCACCAAACAGCGCCTTGATCTCCTCTTCGCCAAAGTCCTCCAGCGCTTCCTTGGTCGTCAGCGCGACCAGGTCCTCACTCGTGATCAGCGAAGTGGGGATCTCCTCGGCCTCGGTCAGCCAAGCAAGCGACTCCTGCTGCTGGGAAACCTTTGCACAAATTTCCTCCAGCCAGGCCTTAATATCGTCTTCCTGCGACAGTGTGACAACGGGAGAACCTGTCTGCGAGCAGAAGATCAGCACGGGATAATTGCTCGTCGAGGGCAGCGCAAGCGAGGGGTCGCCTGCGGAAGCGCCCGTAAAGGGATGATCGAGCAGCGAGGACGCCAGCGCGGCGATTTCCTCGTCCGTCATTGCGATGGCATACTTGTCGTTGAGCGTTTCGATCTCCTTGCAAAGCTGGTCCTGCGTCAGATTTGCCGTGGACAGCGTTGCCAGTGTCGATGCGTATGCGTCGTAAATTTCTCTCTTATCGTTATAAAGACCCAGCTCCTGTGCGACAATGCTCACACCTGCCGTCATCAGAAGCGACTTGATCTCGGGCGAGCTTGCCGCCGATGCCAGCTGCTCCAGAATGTCGTTCAGGTCGCCACCCTGCTGCAGCTTATTGACGGCCAGAGCAGCGGACAGCATGGGCGTCAGGCCACGAATGTCCTCAACGATGGTTTCCTTGGTCGTGTCAACGAATATCAAAAGCGCCGAATCCACAACGATGGCGGTCACGCCCTCGGTATCGGGCTTTTCAACCGTTAGGAAGGGATCGCCAACCAGCCATGCACGAGATAAGCCCGAGATAGCCTCGGCACCCAGCACGCGCAGCATGGTGGAATTTTCAAACAAAGCAGGCAGCTCCTCCTGGATCACAGTCACATCCGCCTCGTTGATCAGCGAAATGTCCTTGGTTACCTTTTCAACCACAGGGAATACCGAGACAACGAAGGGGCACAGCGAATCCAGCTCTTGCGTCAGCGAGAATTTTTCACCGTCCAGCTTGGTCGTGGTCAAGGACTTAAACAGCGCATTGCCGCCCAGTGCGCGAGGCGCGGCCAGTGCGGGCGTGTTGACGATCTGATCGACGGCGGCCATTTCGTCCTCACCCAGCTCGACAACGGGACGACCATCCATTTCCAAATCCGAAATAACGGCCATAGCCTCGGGAACGATGCCGGTAAAGCCGATCAGCGGCACAAGATAAACGATCAGCAGAACGAAGCCGCAAACAGCACCGATACCGGCGCCGATGGCCTTGTTCTTAAACAGCGCGAACTTAACGCCACCCTTTTCAAGCGAGCGAATGACGATACCAACGATCGAACCGATGATAATCCAAAGGATAAAATAAACGAGCACGAACACAAAGGGGGCCGCCACCATCTGCGCCAGACCCTCAATAGCCTGTTGGCCCGAAGGCAGGTCGGTAATCACTTGGTTCAAAATGTCAAAGTCAAGCATGCCAAGCACACTCGACGCCACCACTTGGCAAATGACCTTTGCCAATAGCAGCGCGATCGGAATGCAAAGCAGCGCAACTGCCAACTGCATACCGCTACGCAGCACAGGGCGAAACAGATTTTTCAAGACGCACACGCCAAGAATGATCAATGCAAGCGCCGACAATGCCATGGTAACGATCAGCACAACTGTAGTCAACATGATTTTTACTCCTTGTTATAAATACTAAGATTTTTTCATCTTGCAATAGGGATACTTTCCCATCATATTAAGAATACTACTTTTTCGTGCATTTGTCAAGTCTTTTCATGTCAAAACCCCCAGGGTGTACCAATCTTTTTTCAAAAAGCTATTGACAAAGCAGGTCTTGCGTGCTATAATTCCAAAGCATATGTTCGAGGTGTGGCTCAGCTTGGTATGAGCGCCTCCTCGCGCACTCGCGAGCGAGTGCCCTCGGCCGTTCGGGACGCAGAAGCCGCCTTACGCCGCCGGAAAACGCAACAAATGAATATCGAGGTGTGGCTCAGCTTGGTAGAGCGCTACGTTCGGGAGCAAATTGCCGATTACGAGCGTAAAATTTACAAAACCGCCGAAACCCCTTGAAAACACTGCACTTTTGTGCTATAATCAATTCAATAACAATCCCGATGTAAGTGGTCTGACCACATGTTTGACCACTTACAGAAAATAGTGAAAAAATCATCAACGAGATGTGGCTCAGTTTGGTAGAGCGCCACGTTCGGGACGTGGAAGTCGCAAGTTCGAATCTTGTCATCTCGACCAAAATCGGCTTTGAGAGCAATCTCAAAGCCCTTTTTCTTTGTCTTCAGCACCGCAAATTTTGAGGGCTGACCGTGCTTCGGTCAGCCCTCTGTTGCGTTTATGCGGTTTTCATTTTTGCCTTCTCGGCTGCTATCTCCGATTTCTTCTCGGCAATCATTTTGGCGAGTGCTTCCTCACATTCCTCACGTGTCTTTGCGTATACGTTGAATTTCTTTCGGCTGCCATCGGCGAGTCTTGGATAGAAGCTTCCTTCCCACAGGCTGTCATTGATCTGATATACGCATCCCGTGCCGGGCTTGCGGTATTTGGGTTGCCACGGCTCGAAATTTTCGTCAACCGCGCTCGTTTCCTCTATTCTCGGCTCTACCTTCGCTTCGGGCATCGGTGCGTCTGTACCGCCGATTTTGCGGTCGATTTTGACCGATGCTTGGGTTCGCATGGTGTCGGTCACGTGGGAATAAATGTTGAGGGTGGTCTCCGCGCTGATGTGTCCTATCATATCGGACAGCACCTTCACGTTCATTCCGTTTTCGAGTGCCATCGTTGCGAAGGTGTGGCGCAGGTCGTGGAAGCGTATCTTCTTACATCCAGACCGTTCAAGGAGCAGTTGGAATCTCTTGTAGAGTGCAGAAGGATTTCTCGGCTCACCGATATTGACGGGTGACGGGAATATCCACTCGCAGGTCTTTTCCTTCTTCATTTCGGTGAGGATCTCGGTCATATACGGCGGAAGCACCACCGTTCGTATCGAGGTCTTGGTTTTGGGCGGTTGAACCACTGTTTTGCCCTTGACTCTGTTGGCTTGTCTTGCGATACGCAGGCTACTGGTTGCGGCGTTAAAGTCACTCCATTTGAGTCCTACGATCTCCCCTCGGCGCATGCCTGTGGACAGCTCGAGGAGGAACAGCTCGTAATATCCTTCCTCTTTGGCACGGGCGAAGAACCTCCCCAGCTCGCTTTTGGTGAGTATCTGCATCTCCTTGCCTTTCTTCGGTGGGAGCTTACACCCTGCCGAGGGATTTCTCGTGATCAAGCCATCATCCACCGCTTTTTCAAGGGCTGAACGGCATCTTGAGTGGCAGGCGCGTACCGTTCTGTCGGATACGCCTTTTCCGCAGGTGTCGGAGTACCGTAACCTGCCGTTCTTCTTGAGGTTAGCGTAAAACTGTTGCAGATCGTTCTGTGCCAGCTTGCAGAGGGGGATGTGTCCAAGGTTCGGGATGATATGACGGTAGATGGCGTTCTCATATCCCGACTGTGTGCTTTCTCGTAAGGCAGGCTTGCAGAAGCTCTGATACCAGTAATCGATCCATTCGCCGAAGGGCATTTCGGGCTTGACTCTCTGTGCGATCTTGCCGAGCTCCTCTTTGAGTGCTTTGAGCTTTTCCTCGCACTCGCCCTTTGTATGGGCGAGTACGCTTTTGGTCTTGGGATTGCCTTTTTCGTTATAGCCTATAACGATTCTGCCTTCCCAGCGTCCGTCTGAGCGAAGGCGTACCGTGCCTTCGCCCTGTTTTCTCTTATTGTTCGCCATTGTTTTCCTCCGTTATTAAGAATTGTTGCATCATATTATTGACGATTGCAGAAGCACCCCTCTGCATATCGCTCGTTACGTGGGTATAGGTATCAAGCGTGAAGCTCGCATCGGTGTGTCCGAGAATGCCTGCCAAGGTCTTGGGATCGACACCGCCGTCAGTTGCTTGGGTAGCAAAGGTGTGCCGTAGGTCGTGGAATCTCAGCAGAGGAAGCTCCAACCTTTTGAGGAGGGTTTTGAGCTTCTTGTATGCGGAGCTTGGGTGTAAGGGATCCGAGGGGTTGGTATAGTGCGGAAATACCCACTCGTTGATCGCATCCGATCGCTTCTTCCATAGGAGCGTTGCCACGCTTGGTGGCATGATGATGGTTCTCACGCCTGCGTCGGTTTTGGTCTCACCGATGCTAACACCGCCACCCTCCTTCGTGGATACGGAACGCTTGATGCAAAGCGTTCCTTCGTTGAAATCAATGTCACTCCACTTGATACCGCATATCTCACCGCGCCTAAGTCCTGTCATGACCTCCACGTAGAAGAAGTCGTGCCAGTACGGTTCACATTGAATGGCTTCCAGAAATCTGTTGAGCTGGCTATCGTCGAGAACCTGCTTTTCGGTGGTAGTCTTTTTCGGTATCGTAGTATTATCGGTGGGATTGCGCACGATATATCGCTCTCTGACCGCCACCTCCATGGCTTCGTGGAGCATCATGTGTATTTTCCGCACCATGCTGTCGGAGAGAACGTGTCCGTGGATGGGATGCGGATGCACTCTACCTTCCTTTTTGATCTTGTTGTAGAATTTTTGAATATCTGCCGTGGTGAGTGAGGCGAGCTGCTTATGACCGATAAACGGCTTGATCTGATGGTCGATCTGTGAGCGATAGCCCTTGATGGTATTCTCCTTGATGGTGAATATCATATACTCGTCTATCCACTTATCCATCCACTCGCCGAGCGTCATGCGGCATTCCTCGGTGAGGTCAACATCACGGTAGAGGTCAAGGAGCTGATGGAGCTGCTTTAAGGCACTTTTCTGAGTTTTGGCGAAGGCGGATTTGTACATCGGGGAGCCATCGTTCTTGTGTCCTATGATGATTCGGGCTTCCCATCGTCCATCCGAGCGTTTTCGTATCGTGCCGTCACCTTGTGGTCTGCGTTTTGCCATAGGATTCACCTACCTTTCTGTTGTTTTTTTCGTACCCCAAACATATCACATGTTCGAGAGAATATCCAGCGTTTTTTCGAATAGTTATCAAATTGTTATCAAAGCTCCTTTCGGGATTGGTTAAGTGCCTCGGCGCAGGCTCGTGCCTTTTCTTTACGCTCGTCCGAGCATGGCGGAAGAAGGCGGAAGGAG
>JAZLDE010000138.1:0-3091 GCA_045614625.1 Eubacteriales bacterium | reverse complement strand
CGATAGAGCTGGCTCGCCGCCACGTAGACGTTCTCACCGCCACACGCGAGGGCAAGCGCCGCGCGACCAATCCCGACACAACACGCGAGGACGAGCTACTGTCTGCGCTCAACCACTATCTTAAACCATCCACGGAGGTATAAAGCATGACCGTTTGCGAACTTTACAAGCAGCTTTGCGAGCTGATCCCGCCTTCTCTGTCCTGCGATTGGGACAACGACGGCGATATGTGTATGCCCATCCCCGAACGCGAGGTACGCCGCGTGCTCATCGCGCTGGACATCACCGAGGAGGTAGTCGACCGCGCCATCGCCGAGGACTACGACCTGATCCTCTCGCATCACCCCCTGCTTTTCCGCGGTGTCAAGCACATGACGGTGACCGATCCCGTCGCTCGCCGCACCATCAAGCTGTGCCGTGCGGGCATCGCGGCCTTTTCCTTCCACACCCGACTTGACGCACTCGAGGGCGGTGTCAACGACACGCTGGCCGCCCTACTTGACGTTGAGAACGCCGTCCCCTTTGGCGAGGACGGCATCGGCCGCATCGGTACGCTGAAAACCGATATGAGTGCCGAGGCATTTGCCGTCATGGTGGCCAACCGACTGAACGCGCCTGCAGTGACGTTGGCGGACAGCGGTCGTCCTGTCTCGCGTGTGGCCGTACTCGGCGGCTCGGGCGGTGACGACGTCATGGTCGCGCTTGGCGCAGGTGCGGACACCTACGTCACAGGCGAAGCCGGACACCACTGGATAGTCGATGCCCCTGAAATGGGACTCAATCTGATCGTGGCGGGACATCATCACACCGAGCATCCCGTCTGCGGACGTCTTGTCGACATGATCCGCTCGCTCGTTCCTGAAACCGAGATCACGGTCATAAACAGCTGCAAAGCAAAAACCATAACCCAAGCATAAACAAGAAAGCGAGGATATATTACCATGACTTACGTTATTTCCAATTTGCACGGCAACTATCAAAAATATAAGGCCATGCTCTCCGAAATCAGCTTCCGCGACAGCGACATTCTCTACGTTCTAGGTGACATCGTCGACTATGGCGAAGAACCCATGGAGCTGATCGCCGATATGAGCATGCGCTACAACGTCTACCCCGTCGTCGGCGAACACGATTACCGCGCCATCCGCATGCTGCAGGGCTTCGACCGTATGCTCAAGACGGGTGACACGCCTGATCCCGAATATATCGCCGAGATGACCGAATGGATGGCCGAGGGGGGCAAGACCACGCTGGACGGCTTCCGCGCGCTGGATGAGGAAATGCGCGAGGGCGTGCTGGACTATCTGTCCGATCTGGCGCTGTATGAGGAAGTTAGCGTCAAGGGTAAGAACTATCTGCTCGTTCATGCGGGCATTGCCGATTTTGATCCCGATGCCGATATCGACGACTACCAGCCCGAGGATTTCATCACCGAGCCCGCCAACCTCGGAACGACCTATTATGAAGATAAAACGCTCATCGTCGGTCACGTGCCGACCGAGAGCGGCAAGATCGAGCGCGGCGTGAACGTCATCGCCATCGACTGCGGTGCCTACGAAGGCGGCAAGCTGGCTTGCCTGTGTCTGGAGTCGGGTGAGGAATTCTATGTCTGATCCCCGCAACCATCAAACGGTGCTTCGCAAGGGAGAGACGGTCGAGCTGGACGTCACCGAGATCAACAACCTCGGCAGCGGTGTCGCACACGCAAGCGACGGCCGCGTGGTCTTCATCCGCGGGGCTTTGACGGGTGAGCGCGTCCGCGCCACCATCATCAAGACAACGAGCAGCTTTTACGTGGCCAAGCTCGACCACGTGCTCACACCCTCCCCTTACCGCCTGCCCGATGACGCGGCAGACTGCGGCACGGGCGAGAGCTGTGGTGGCTGTATCTACCGCCATATCACCTACGAGCACGAGCTCGAATTAAAGCAAAACTACGTCAAAAACGCCTTTTGCAAGGTAGGACTGTCCGACGTGATCGTCGAGCCCGTCCGCTCGACGGGTGCGCGCGCAGGCTATCGCAACAAGGCGCAGTATCCCGTCGGAAAGATGGGAGGCCGTGTGGTGGCTGGCTTTTACGCCACCAAATCGCACACCATCCTGCCTGCCGAGGGCTGCTTGCTTCAGCCGCCCGTCTTCTCGGATATCGTCCGAACGATCTGCGCGTTTTGCACCGAGCATGGCGTATCCGTCTACGACGAGCAGAGCGGCAAGGGCCTTTTGCGCCACATCTATCTGCGCCACGGGCAAGTCACGGGCGAGATCATGGTGTGCCTCGTCATCAACGGCGAGGCTTTCCCCAAGGCCGACGCACTGTGCACCCGTTTAACCGAGGACTTCCCTGCGATTTCGTCCATTCTGCTGTGTCATAATACAAAGAACACCAACGTCGTGCTGGGGGACCGCTACACGACGCTTTATGGTCGCGCCTATATCGAGGACGTGCTGTGCGGCAAGCGCTTTCGCATCGCGCCCGACGCCTTCTATCAGGTCAATCACGACGGCGCGGAGCTTTTATACCGCCTTGCCGCCGAGCGCGCCGCCCTTTCGGGCGATGAAACGCTGCTTGACTTGTACTGCGGCATCGGCACTATTGGTATGAGCATGGCAAGCCGCGCGGGCAAGCTCATCGGCGTGGAGATCGTCCCCGCCGCTGTTGAATGTGCAAAGCAAAACGCTATGGCGAACGGTCTTGAAAACGCCGACTTCCGCTGTGCCGACGCGGGTGATCCCGCAACACTGCTCTCCTGCCTTGGCGATACCACCCCCGACGCGGTCATTCTCGACCCGCCTCGCAAGGGCTCGACGAACGAGCTGATCGACGCGCTGGCCGAGCGCGGCATCTCGCGTATTGTTTACATCTCCTGCGATCCCGATACCCTCGCCCGCGATTGCGCCGAATTTCTCAAATACGGCTACACAATGTCTGAGGTCATACCTGTCAATATGTTTCCGCGTACTGGTCACGTGGAGAATGTAGTTTGCTTGGATAGAAAATAAAAGAGGTGAAAATTTTATGAGTAAAAAAATTCAGATCAAAGAACTAGCTGTTGACGTACTGGTGGCTATCCTTGCCGGAATCGTTGTCGGC
>JAZLDE010000137.1:0-16773 GCA_045614625.1 Eubacteriales bacterium | reverse complement strand
AAATGAAAATTGTCTTCCTAAGACCGCTTGGCCTCCGACTTGCTCTGGCAGAAACGCATAACCTCCGCATCCGACTTGCCCTGAGGATCGAAATCAGAACCGCCCTTGCCGCCGCCCATAGGCAGCGAGGTCAGCGAGTTCTTAAAGGTCTGTTCAAAGCCGAGGAACTTCATGATGCACGCATTAACGGAAGGATGGAAGCGCAGACCTCCCTTGTACGGACCGATTGCGCTGTTGAACTGTACGCGGAAGCCGCGGTTGACCTGAGTCTTGCCCTGGTCGTCCACCCACGGAACGCGGAAAGTGATCTGGCGCTCGGGTTCGACCATACGGTCAACGACACCTGCAGCTACCAGGTCGGGACGGCGATCGATGACAGGCTCGATGCTCTCAAACACCTCGGTGACGGTCTGAATGAACTCAGGCTCACCGGGATTGCGCTTTTTCACCGTTTCAAGAACGTCCAAAAGGTATTGATTTTTCATGGTAAATTCCTCCACTATCATAGCATAAAATCATATCTCGCGGCGGCAAGGGAAACACCCTCCACCACCGTTTATCTTATGTTGGTATTATATACCGATGTGCGTGTTTTGTCAAGAGTTTTTGCAAGAAACGAAGCGTAAACTTTCAAAAAATAGCAAAAAAAGGCGGAGCTGCTGTCGCAGCCCCGCCAAAAAGGAAGCTTATTCCGAGTAAATATGCGTACCTTGTCCGGATTCCAAGGCAAGCTCGAAGAGCGTGTAGGGATCGACGTACACGTAGGTGTAGCCATCGTCCTTGGCATTGGCAAACTCGATGAAGTTCTGGATGCAGGTGATGACGTCAGCGGGGGACTGAACAACCGTACGGTAAGCCGAGAAGTTATTGCCCGTGGTGCTGGCATAGGCATACATCTTTTCGTATACCGTCTGCGTGGGATTGCCCTTATCGTCCTTGCCCGAGGTCTCGGTAGGATTGATACCGTTCATCAGATGCAGATAAACCGTTTCACCGTCGAGAATGGTCAGCTTCTTGGAGCTGTCGTTATGGAAAGATCCGACCGGCGCGATCTTGGCATAAGCCTTAAAGATCTCATTGGTCATCTTGTTGTTACCGTTGATGATAAAGCCAACAATATCCATGTCAAACTTGGCCATATAAGGCAGATTGAATTCGGTCCAGGTGTCAAGCTCGGGAAGAGCGGAAGGAATGACGTAGCCCGCACCGCTGTCACCCGTGACGATATAGTCGTAGCCCAGATTTTCATAAACGTAATCGAAGATCATAGGCACACGGTCAGACAAATTGGGATTGAAGCCCCACATCAGCGGATACTCCTCGCCGCGCAATGGATCACGGAAGAAGCCGGGAATGTGCTGCTTGAGCCATGCGGAGGAGTCGTAGTCACCCATGTAAATCGTGAAATAACGAACATTGTCTTCGAATACATAGCTTTCATCGGGCTCGTTGTTGACGTACTCGTCAACCGTGCTCTCATACTGGCAGTAAACGGACGCATTGGTCATCCATGCGGGATGTGCCGCGTCAGCTTCCTTGACGCAGTTATACTGAGAAATAACCTCGACGAAAGCCCACTCAAGCTCGGTCGGCTTAAGCACCGTACCCATGTTATTGTGGGTGGTGTACTTCATATACCAGGGAGGAAATCCCATGAAGCGGATCATTTTACCGTTGTTGCGCTCCTGCATAGTGCGCAGAACCAGGTGCAGCGTCTCGGCATCCGTACCAAGCGGCTGATCGGGATCGTCGCAAGGCGCTTCCTCGGTTACGCAGGTCAGGTCAATGAAGAAGCACTCGTTGTAGATGTAATAGTCGTGGCTGAAGAGCTGGTTGCTCGCCGGCGACGGATCGGAAGCGTGCTCATAAATATAGTTGCCGGGCACGCAGGATGCGCCGTCCAAGACGTAAGCGATCATGCCGGGATTGCACTTATCCATGTACTTTTCCAGTGCCCAAATGTAGGGGTCGCACTTGATAGAGCCGGTAGAAGGCTTATTAATATCGGGGATCATTCCCTCGCCCGTGAACTTATTGGTCAAATCGAGCTTAACAGGAACGTCGTTCTCCAGCAACCACTGATACAAGCTGTTGGCGTCCTTGCTGTAACGAACGGGAAGATAGCCGTCAACGCTGCAAACAGTTGCCGCAACGTTTGCAGTCGCGGGAGCATTAGGATCCCAAACGACAAGGCCAGCTTCTTTGATATACGGGCCAAAAACATTCCAGAAAGCCGACCAGGTGGTCAGATTTTCCTGGACACAGCCCGAGAGCAGCTTACCTTCGCCGGAGATGTATTCCAGCCAGAACTTGTCTTGAGGATCGGAGGTCCAGTACATATAAAGGTCATTTTCCTTGGCGTTCTTGTTCATACGGCCCTGCAGGCTGGCAATCAAACGAACGATATCGTTGTGGTTGGCACCACCGCGGTCCGAGCCGCCCAGCACCTTAATGTTATCAATCAGGTAGACAACAGAAGGATAATCAAATGAACCCTTGTGATTCAGCTTTTCGGGAATGGCAAGGTCGCTCTTGGCAAAGGTGCCGTCCTCAACATTATAGCCAAGATAGGTCGTAAGGAAATAATCCACTGCTCTGTCCAGTGCTACCGAAGAGCCACCGTCGATCAGGATCTTCTTACCTGTGAAAATGATCACGAACTCGTCGCGTGCGAGCGTTTCGGGAAGCAGAGCCGTTTCGGGGCGGTTGGTTTTTCCGACCAGGATCTCATAGAGCTTGCTCTCGTCATCCTTTTCCCAGTCGTCCGAAATATCGATCTTGCTGCCGGTCGCCTCACCGATCAAACGGCGCAATTTAATGGCGGCCAGAGTATCTCCGTCCTTGCCGCCGGATTTTTCGCTGCGAACCACGTTATATTGTGTCACACCGTCTTTTACGATGTCCACCATGGGAACCTCGGGTTCAGGATCCACGATGGGATCGTCGGGCTGCGGCTTGCAGCTATTCAAGCACAGCAGCATACTAAACAATGCGGTCAAAATCAAAAGAAAAGTGGCTAACCGTTTCATAATAACCTCCGTTTTGTTGATACCTATATTATAACGGATTTTGACAGAAAAAGCAATAGCTATCCAAAAGAAAATTCCAAGAGCTCGCAAGGAGCCCTTGGAATTTTTCAGCGATGGGAATATTTGCGGGTCAGGCGCAAAAACAACTCCGACAAAGGGACGATCAAAAGGCCCAATGCGAAATTTCCAACACCATGAAGGATATCAAATTTCAAACCGGCAGCAATCCAAAGCAGCATTCCCTCCCAGCCCAATCCATCAATGAGAGCCTGAAAAGGTGCATAGAGCGCGCCATACGCAAAACCATGCAGCGAGCAAACCACCGGATATACGACACAGCACACCGCGTGCGGCATGCGTCTAGGAAGCAGCATAGTGATCCCCCATAGGATCAGCCACAAATACATATGCGGTACCCACCAAGGAGAAAAACCGGCATACAAACCCATCTGTAAAACGCCAACATATATGGGGATCAATGCTTTATAGCGAAACGCAATGGTGTAGACCATCGTCAACGTGCCAAGCAGGTGGATATTGGGAAAGGGCTCCATAATAATCTTGGAGGCGGAGAAAAATGCTCCCAGTATGGCAAACAGCACCAATTCAAAAATGAGCTGAGAGATCTTTCTGCGGCGGTTAGAAACGACGGGAACGTCGTTTTGATCGTTATTTTGCGTAGGTGATTTCATAATGCGCGCCGTCCTCGACAGGCTCCATATCGACGCCCGTCATCAGATTTGTGCCATTTTTGCTAAAACTCCAGTAACGCTGATTGACGTCATAATCTGCCGTCATACCGTTGACCTTTTTGACGTACAGACCGTAAGGGCCGTCCTCACCCTCGATCAGCTTGTGAGCCAGCAGGGCCTCGCCCAACGTTTTGGCATCGGTGTGGATAGTAAAGGTGACGGACTGCTCCTCGACCTTGACCTCGACCTGAACCGTTTTAGAGCCCTCACCGAATTCCTTATCGCTACGATAGGTTGCGTCCTCCCAGACACCGACAGCATCCACCTTGTCCGCACAAGCGACGAGGCAGAAAATGCTCAGCACGCAAAGCAGCAAAGCAACGACAGATTTGATTTGATTTTTCATAATTTTTCTTCCTTTCGTGTTTGAAATCGCAAAAGGATAAAACAAAAGCACCCTTCCCCGGGGTGCGTACTCATGCCGAAAAAAGGATACCCTGCCGTACCCATTTCGTTCTGACCGCCTCTCCCCATTTGCCCAAGAGTTTTTGTCAAGCACAGGCCGATAAGCATTCCGACTGAGGAGTCACCTCCATCACGGCAATGGCTGTTGCCACGGATTTGCACCGTTGTTTCCTTATCCCCGAGCGTCGCCGTCGTGCAGCGAGCCCGATTTCCCACGTGGAGTGGGATGGTCTGCGTTATTCTTTTGTGTAGCACAAGTATATCACATTTTACTGCCCCTGTCAATAGCCTTTCTTTCAAAAATCCCGCGGAGCAAAATTAGCTCCGCGGGATGAATATGTAATGCTATTCTTTAATTATTTGGTTTCAACATACGTTGCTTCATTCTTGATGTTGATGGTGAGTCTGTTGTACATCTCCAGCGTACCGCTGTTATGCAGATAAGACTTACCGTTCCAACGCATCGAGTTGATGGTAACCAGCTTGCCGCCGTTCATAACAATCTGATACATACCGGAACCAAGGTTATCCGAGCCGATATTGGCAACCAAAGCGGTCGAATTTCTGCACACGATCATATTTGCAACACCGTAAGCAAAGGTATTGTAGACCTGCTGATCCTCCGCGTTCTCCAGGATGATGTACTCGGTATGGGGGCGAGTAATGGGATCAAACAGGTCGGTAAATACGTTGCCCTCGGACAGCCAATTCTGGAGATGCTGTGCGCTCGTACGTGCCAGAACCGTACCGTTCTGCAAGCAACCGTTGAGCATACCGTTCTTGCCACCCAAAAGGAAGGTATTGTAGTAGCAGCAAGTGGTGACCTTCTTGATGAAGTGCTCGTCGCAATTTCTGAAGTCCACACCATATGCGGAAGCGGAAATCATAGCGTTGACAATGTAAACGCCCTTACCCTGACCGCGAATCGTGAAGGTCGTGTTGAGGTTTTCATCGTAAGGACCGTTTTCGGGGTAGATGATACGGATACCGTTCAGACCCGCATAGTCACCTGCAAGGGTGATCAACGCGCGATCGGTGGTCTTGCTGGTAGCATCGTCGCCGTAGTAGCTCAAAATAACCGTACCTTTGCACATCCAGCCCTGCTCTCTGGTTGCAACCGAGGAGGAGCCGCGCAGCTCAACGCCTGCGGGAACGTCGATGGGCTTATCCAGACGGTAGTAACCGCCGGGCAGGTAAACGACACCGCCGGTAGCCGCTGCTTCGTTCAGCAGTGCCTGCAGTGCATCGGACACATCGGTGTTACCCGTCTTGTCCAGATCGGCAACGTAAAGAATCTCAACGGGCTTAACGTAAGTTCTCTTGTAATCCACAGCAAAGGCGGCCAGATCGCTCTCGTTTGTGATATATTCGCCCTTGATATCGCCCGTAACCTTGACGTTACACAGCTTGACCATACCGGGCTGCTGATTTGCGTTGTTCTGGAAGCTATAGTTGTAGATACCGTTTTCAATGGTACTGCGGGCAATGACCATACCCCAACGGCGGTCGAGCTGATGGATCAACATACCCTTGCCGCAGTTCAGAATTTCGATGTCAAGCAGAGAACCTGCAAACTGAATTCTCTTACCGACCATGATCTCGATACCGATGCTGCAATCGCTGACCTTGAGCGATTCGAACTCGGTCCACTCGAGGTCACCCAGCTTCAGACCAACGGCATTTTGCTTCGTATATTCGTCCAGCTTGGCCGCGTCAGCAGCAACGATATACTTAGGAGCCGTAGCTTCCTTCCAGTACTTGTTGCTGATTACAACGTCCTGCCAGGTACCAACGTCAGCCTGGTTGTATACCTCAGCACCGGTGTAAAGGAAGGTGCCCTTGAAGTTCTCAACTGTCAGCTGCTCGTGCGCGCCACCGCTCGAGTTGCAGCAAGCGCCAATACCGCGGAAACCGTTAAGAACGGTAACGTTCTTGACCGTGGAAAGCATGTAGTTGTTACCATTACCATCGGTATAGAAGGCAAAGGGATAATATCTGATGGCATCCAGAGACTGCTCGGGATAGTAAACGGTCAGGCCGATAACACCGCCCGAACCGCCAAGCATGAAGGTACCTTCGATAACCTCATTGCCGGGCGCATACTTATCCTGGCTCTCGCCGTAAATGCAGATAACAGTACCGTATTCGGTTCCCTCATCAGGATCCTGCCAGTCACCGCGCAGCGTTACGTAGGGAGGAATCTCGATCTTACCGGTAATCGTATATACGCCGGCAGGCAGATAAACCGTACCGCCGCCATTCTTAGCGCAGTCGTTCAGTGCCTTTTGAATACCGGCAGTGCTATCGCCGATACCGTCGGTGCTGACGGCATAGCCGTCCTCGGTAACGATGATGTCGGCAATCACGACGTCATCGGTGGGGTACTTGGTCTTGACAAGGCGAGGCTTGACTCGACCGTTGGAATTATCCTTGAGCACAACGTCCAGAGGATGAATCTCGTACGTACCCAGATAATCAAGCGTTTTAGTGATCAGGCTCGTGTCCTTCAGATAAGTAGAAACAAAGCACTCGATCGCCAGCAGAATTGCCTTTTCGCTATTGCCGGCCAGAACGATCTTGTTGCCTACTACCTGGATCTTATAGGTGTAGTCCTCAAGGGTCTCAAGAACCTGCTTGCTCTCGGGACGGTTGGTGTTGCCGATCAGAATTTCGTAATAGCCGGCAACCTCTTCCTCTGTGATATCACGATTCACCCAGTCGTCGCTGATCTCCACCTCGGTGTTGAGGGCCTCCTGAATGGAAATACGCAGCTGAGCGGCTGCCTTGTTGATGTTGACGTCGTTTCGCTCGGGACGGACCACTCTGTAGCGGAAGGTGCCATCCTCGTTGAACAGCGTCAGCTTGTTTGCATCGTCGGGCGGGGTAACGTCACCGGGCTTGTCTTCACCGGGATTGTCTTCCCCGGGATTTTCCTCGTCCGCGGGAGGCGTGTCAGAGGGCGTACATGCTACCAGACCAAATACCATGGCAAAGCAGCAAAGCAGCAAAATGAGGGTAATTAACTTTTTCACAATCGTTCTCCTTTTTTGTTTTTATATCGATTTGGCTATTATCCATGAACCCTTTATTCATCGCCAAGGTCCAGCGTACTGCGCACGGGCAGGTCAAAGTCATCATCCTCAAGATTGTCATCGTCGAAATCGTCGTCTTTCTTTTCCTCGGGCTCAGCAAATTCCGGCTCTTCATCTGCAGGCTCTTCATCTGCAGGCTCTTCATCTGCAGGCTCTTCAACCGCGGGCTCTTCAACCGCAGGCTCTTCAAGCGCGAGCTCTTCAACCGCGGGCTCTTCAACCGCGGGCTCTTCAGCCGCAGGCTCTTCAACCGCGAGCTCTTCAACCGCGGACTCTTCAGCCACGGACTCTTCAGCCGTTGGCGTCACAATCGCAGGAGCAACGGTCTCGGGCTTCTCGTCCGCCGATTCTTCGGGGGCAGCCTCCAGTTCATCCGCAACTTCATTTTCCGCCTCAGCATCCTTGCGAGCAGCAGAAGCTACGTAAGCCATCATAAAGCGAAGCTCCGCCAGCAAATAGGCAAACAGCGCCAGCACGGGACCCAGCCAGATAGGCTGACCGCCAAGCAGCACCGTGCAGATCGATGCCAGCAGCACGATAATGATCAATTCAAAGATCAGCACCGCGACGTTATTTTTTATATAGCTTTTCAGGTAATAACCTGTTCCCTTTTTCATGTCTGTTCCTTTCTTTTATTCCATCGGGTTCAGGCTTCCAGGATCACGCATTCCTTTGCGCTTCCCGTTTCGGTACGTCCATCAAACGCGAGTGTTCCATCCTCGTGGAAGACCGCCATCAGCGTACCGTCCTCCAGCAAAATCGCCTGACATACACTCGTGTTGCTCACTACGCGCGCACCGACGCTTTCGCCCTTCGGTGTGACCGCATAAGCGTAGGAATTCTGCTCGACGGGAATATAGGCGCAGAACAAATCTCCCTCCTCGTGCGTCAGCGGCTCTTCGTAGCTGTTGCGCGTCCATGAGCCGGTGCGATGGGTGACCTCAGCGCAAAGGCGTGTGTTCTTGTCCAGATTGTAATAAGTAAATTCACCGTGATGGACGCTCATACCGTCCTCTGCCCACTGCATTTCTCTTGCACGGCACTGGTCAAGCGTCGTGGTCAAAGCACCCTTCTCAGGGGCATCGTCACGGATATCCGTGCCAAGGGCAACCAGCTTGCCGTCAAAGGCAAAGAAGCTGACCGTGGCCGTGATGCCGTCGTGCTCAGGGCGCTCAAAGATGATACCGCGATCGCCCTTCGTCATGCCGCCCACGTGGTCGTTGGGCAACGGCACGCACCACCAATCCATGCGGACCTTGAGCTGGTCGTCCGACTCCAGTCGGGCCGTTGTGCCGGGCATATGAGCAAAATCGTAGATGGGATTGACGTCCAGATATTCATCACCGCGTCGCATGAAGCAGGTGCGGGTACCGTAGGACATATTGTAGCACAGATGCCCCTCAGCGTTGCAGACCTCCATATCGTACTGTCCCGGTGCATGGCACTTCACGCCAATGTGCGTACCGCCCAGATTGTGGGCTAGGTAGGATACCTTGGGATAGTGGCGAGTGGCGCGGTTGCCCTCATCGCAGACCGTAATGCCCCTGGCGTTATCGTCGCGGAAGGCGATCAGCTCGTCACGACGAGCGATGCCCTCAATCCGGCAGAGCAGATCGACACCGAAGTGGATGATACGGGAATGGACAGCCTTGCGGCGCGTGAACTCGCGGCCGACACCGTTATAGTCAAAATATCCGTGATGCATCATATTGCGCTGGCCGTCCAGCACGTGAAGCAAGAGAATATCCATTTTTTCTTTGGAAAACGCACAGGGCGTGCCTGCCAGCACGTAAGCGAGCTGTGACAGGTCAAAGGTGAAGTTAGAGCCGTATCCGCCCGAATACCAGCGAGGACCGTGCTGACAGAACGAACCGTCAAACTGAATACCCTCGTTGTGTCCGGCATAGATCTCGTCCTCTGCTCTCTTGGCTGCAGCGTACAAAAGCTCGATATCGTCCGTCATCAGGGCGTGGCGGAGCGAGTTGCTGACACCCCAGATCAAATTGGCGCCCGTCCATTTGGGGATGTCCGTTCTCGTTTTCATCGAGCCGCGTGCGGCAAGTGCCGCCATGCCCTCGCGCATATCGTCGGGCATGAGATCCCAAAGCATGAGTCCCAGCGCCGTCATGTGGTTGGGAGTGCCAATGTCGTTGTGCCACCAGTTGGGATTGATAAAATCCTTAACCAACCAATAGCGGATCGAGCCGATCACCTTTTCACGGTAGTCCGCGTCATTTTCTATACGCTCTCTGCCGTCCTGACAAAGCATACGCAATACGCGATTGTAGTGGTTGGCAGAGTCCCAGCAGCTGCGGGACAGGTTGGTATAGTCGATATCCGACCAATAATAGGTCCCCGGCTCCTCGCCCGGAACCAAGCGCTCCGTCGTCAGGGAGTCATCATAACCAATGTTGATATATTCACGCACACAGCCCTGCCAAAGAAGCTTGACATAGCGCTCCTTGACCAGGCTCAGCACCTGCATCTCCTGTGTCATTGTATTGCACCTCATTTCTCCGCGGTGATGCCTTCTTGCCCCTTATGGGCACAGAAATTCATACTACTATATTGTATCAAATTTTTGTTCGAATTGCAATACGTTTTGCAAATTATTTACAAAAAAGGTCTTGTCAAATAGCGACAAGACCTTTTGATTTCTTACAGCACCTTGGAAAGGAAATCCTTGGTACGGGGCATCTTGGGATCGCCGAAGAATTCCTCGGGCGAGCCCTCTTCAAGAATGATACCCTGATCGATAAACAGAATTCTGTCCGCGACCTCACGGGCAAAGCCCATTTCGTGGGTAACGACCACCATGGTCATACCCTCCTCTGCCAGCTTTTTCATCAGATCCAGAACCTCGCCGACCATTTCGGGGTCAAGGGCGGAGGTGGGCTCGTCGAACAGCATGACCTCGGGGTCCATCGCCAACGCGCGGACAATGGCAATTCTCTGCTTTTGACCGCCCGAAAGCTGACTGGGATAGGCGTTTGCCTTATCCTCAAGGCCTACGCGACGGAGCAATTCCATCGCCTTTTTTTCAGCCTCCTCCGGCGTTTGCAGCTTGAGCTGAACGGGTGCGAAGGTAATGTTCTTCAGCACGGTGAAATGGGGGAACAAATTGAAGTGCTGGAACACCATACCCATATGGGCGCGAACTCTGTCGATGTTAATCCCCTTGGCTGTGATCTCCTCGTCGTTGAAAAAGATCTGCCCCGACGTCGGCGTTTCCAGCATATTCAGGCAACGCAAAAAAGTACTCTTACCGCCGCCCGACGGGCCGATAACGACCACCTGCTCACCGCGGCGAATGTCACAGTCAATGCCCTGCAAAACGGGCTTATCCTTGACGAAGGACTTGCACAGCGCACGGGTACTGATAATAATATCGCTCTGTGCCGCTTCGTTTGTTTGCATCATATCCTTATCTGTCACTTTTTGCCAACCTCTTTTCCAGTTTCTTTACAAAGTAGTTGAGAATGCAGACCATACCCAGATAGACCAATGCGATAGCAATATAGGGGAAGTAGGGGTCTGCGGTACGTGAAATAACACGCTGTGCCACACGAGTCATGTCCATGACGCCCAGGAAACCGATAACGGAGGTCTCCTTGAGCAAAGAGATAAACTCGTTACCAATGGCGGGCAGTACGTTTTTGATGGCCTGAGGCAAAACGATCGAGCGCATGGTCACGCTGCGGGAAAGGCCCAATGAGCGTCCTGCCTCGGTCTGACCGATGTCAACTGCGTTAATACCGGCGCGCATCAGCTCGGCCACGTAAGCACCCGAGTTGATACCAAACGCGAGAATACCGACCATGACGCTGTTGGTCGAGTTGGCAAACACGATAAAATACATGATCAGCAGCTGTACGACAACGGGCGTGCCGCGAATGATCGTGGTGTACCCCTCGCAGATCGCGCTGAGGATCTTGAGCTTGCCCGACTGCTTATGTATCGTCTTGATGACGGCGATCAGAGCGCCAATGATAACGCCCAGAATCGTCGCGCCCAGCGTAATGATGAGCGTATTTCCAAGGCCCGTGAGAAAATCCAAATAACGATCTTCTCTGATAAAGGTCTTTTCAAACGCTTCGCACAAATAATTCCAAAAAGCCATAGTGTTGCTTGAGATTCCTTTCTTTATTTACAAAAGCGGCAATAGGAGGGGCAGCTTACTGTCCCTCCCATAGGTCCGTCTTACTTATTCTTCAACGGTCGAGTACAGATCGTTGTACTCCTTCTCCCACTTAGCGATCGAGCCATCCTTGAGCAGCTGATCGAGAACCTCGTTGATCGCATCCAGCAACTCCTTGTTGCCCTTGGTAACGGCAATACCGTACTGCTCAACCTCGGCAACGTCCGAGCCGTCAGCCTTAACCAGCTTGAAGGTCTTGTACGCACCGTTGCTGCTGGCAGTGATGACCTCTGCGGTCAACTTATCGGTAACGACAGCGTCGATCTTAGTGCCAAGTGCTGCGGCTGCCAGCGCGGGAGCATCGTAGGTAGTCAGCTCCGTACCTGCCATGGTGCCACCCTTGATCAGACCGTCGATCAGGAAGTCGGAGGTGGTACCCTGCTGAACACCAACCTTCTTACCAGTCAGAGTTTCCATGTTGGTGATGGCCGTGTTGTCAGCCTTGACGATAACGTACTGCTCGGTGGAGGAGTAGGGAATGGAGAAATCAACCTCTTCGGCACGCTCAGCCGTGATGGTGATACCGGCAGCGCCTGCATCAGCCTTACCGGTCTTAACTGCACCGACGATGGAGTCGAAGTTTACGTCTTCAACAACCAGCTTCTTACCCAGCTTCTCGGCAACAGCTTGCATGATCTTGATATCAACACCGACGATCTCGCCCTCGTAAACGAACTCGTAGGGAGCAAAGCCTGCCTCGGTGTAAACGGTCAGCGTGTCTTCCTTTTTGCAGGAAGCGAAGCACATAACACTTGCCAGCATCAATACAGCCAGCATAACAGCAAGAATTTTCTTCATGATAAATACCTCTCTTTTTACCGCTCGCGGCGGTGATTTTTTTACGATGGCAGGATTATAACACATTTTTTTTCATCTGTCAATACCTTTTTGAAAAAATATTCAGCATTTTTTTGAAAAATATTCAGCTCACGCCCAAAATATGCGAGATACGCGCATATTTTGTGAATATTATTCATTTTTTGGTGAATATTCGTCGTTTTTTTATTACTCCTGCCTCTCTTCTCTGCTTGACGAAGCGCATTTTCTGTGCTACAATAGGGAAAAACGGACGAATCAGGAGGTAGCTTATGAAAAATACCACGCTCTGCTATATAGAAAAAGATGGGAAATATCTGATGCTCCATCGCATCCGCAAAGAGAACGATGAAAACCGTGACAAGTGGATCGGCATCGGCGGTAAATTCGAATCGGGCGAGAGCCCCGAGGATTGCGTGCTGCGTGAGGCGCGGGAGGAAACAGGCCTCACCCTCACTGACTACCGCTACCGCGGCATCGTCACCTTCGTATCTGACCTGTGGCCTACCGAATATATGCACCTGTTCACCGCCACCGGCTTTGAGGGTGCCATGCGGGAGGACTGCGACGAGGGCGTGCTCGATTGGATTGATAAGCGTGATCTTCTTGCCCTGCCCATGTGGGAGGGTGACCGCATCTTTCTGCGTCTCCTCGACGAGAACGTCCCCTTCTTCTCGCTCAAGCTGGTCTACCTCGGCGACACGCTGACCAAAGCAGTTTTGAACGGAACGCCCCTGTCCATATAAAACAAAAAGAAGCGACACATGAAAACTCATGCTCGCTTCTTTTTTATTAGGATCTACGGGGCGCCCCGCAGACCACGGCCACACCGCTTTTCCAACGTTTGACGATGGAAAAACGAAATCAACGACCGTTTGGTCAATCAGCCGAACAATGGCGCTCGCAGGTCAAAGATACGAACGTTATTGCTAGGATGAAAGGGTCTGCGGCGTTCTTTTCACATCACTCGGGTCACTTTGCGGGCGCGGGATCGCTACTGCAGCTCACGCTCGTCTCACTTCACACTTTCATCGGCTCGCAGTTCCTCTGTCAGCATCAAGCGTTCCTTACGCGCTCTGCGAGATCACTTTCCCCATCTCTCCCGTTCCATTTCCTTTGCAACGACGAAAAAAATCAAAGGGAGAATTTTGCCAACTTCTCGCGCAGGAAGTTGACTGCCATGGCGATGTCCGCCTCAGGCGACTCACCAACCTCGCGCTCAATGGTCAAGAAGCCATCAAAGCCGGCGGCGTGCAATGCGGGCAGGTAAACGTCGAAGTCAACGCCGCCCTTACCCAGAGGAAGCTCGATATAAGCGAGACCCATCTTAGCGAGCTCTGCGTGGTGCAGTGCTTCCTCGCCGACGATGATCTCACCCTCAGCGGGACGGCGCAGCTTAATGCCGTCCTTGGCGTGGGTATGTACGACGTACTGACCAAGATACTTCAGTGCGTTCTCGGGGCGATCACCGGCACACATAACCAGATTCGCGGGGTCGAAGTTAACGCGAACGCCGTTGGTATCCAGGCTACC
This sequence comes from Eubacteriales bacterium, assembly GCA_045614625.1. Taxonomy (GTDB): domain Bacteria; phylum Bacillota; class Clostridia; order Oscillospirales; family CAG-272; genus SIG644. The sequence goes on along the minus strand of JAZLDE010000137.1, from coordinate 2,948 downwards.
CAGGAAGCCGCCCAGGACCTCGCCGAACTCAGGGCCGGTCTCCAGCGCAAACTTAGAGCCGATCGAGTCAGCATATCTACCAAGCTCGGTGCAAGCGGCACGAAGGATCTCCTTACTCTCACACTCAACATTGGGTACCTGGTGAATGTGGGTGGTAACAATATCACACTCCAGCATCTTAGCAACGTCCATAACGCGCTTGGACTTTTCGATCATCTCGGGATTGCGGGCGGGATCGTCAAATCCGTATCCGAAGTCGCCGCAGATTGCAGAAAATACCATGCCGTTGGACTTGACGATGTCAAGAGCCTCTTTTGCCTTTGCAGGTGTCATAGTGGCAAAGCCAAGCTCTCCGCCCGTAGCATAAGCCTGAATGCCTGCTGCGCCCAGCTCCGCAGCCTTTTCTACGCCGGCACGGAAGCCCAAACGAAAACTCTCTACCATTACTCCAATCTTCATATCAAAATCCTTTCTGTCTATCTTTTAACGATGGAAACTCCATCCTTTTTATCTATGCTTTTAATCCCTTATATATAATCATAATTTTGTTAACTCAAAAAGAATAAAATATGAACAAATTGTTATATCATAAAAAATCGCACGATTTGTCATCATTTTCGGTATCAACTTATTGACATTCAGCACAAAAAAGGGTACAATATTAAATTGGAAATATAGCCCCTTTCCGCCGAACGATGAACCAACCGAGAGGCAGAACCGGGCAAGAAAGGACACCTACAACAAATGACGAAAATTGATATTTTTTCCGGCTTTCTCGGCGCGGGCAAGACAACGCTGATCAAGAAATTACTCAAGGAAGCCTATGCCGGCGAGAAGGTCGTGCTCATCGAAAACGAATTCGGTCAGATCGGCATTGACTCTGGCTTTCTCAAGGAGTGCGGTGTGCAGATCACTGAGATGAATCAGGGCTGCATTTGCTGTTCCTTGGTCGGTGATTTTTCCAAGGCGCTCGCGCAGGTCCTGACCGACTTCACCCCCGATCGCATTCTCATCGAGCCCTCGGGTGTCGGCAAGCTGTCCGACGTCATCCGTGCCGTGCAGGGCGTCGTGACTGAGGACATCGTTCTCGATTCCTTCACCACCGTCGTCGATGCCAACAAGTGCAAGCTGTATATGAAAAACTTTGGCGAGTTCTTCAACGACCAGATCGAGCACGCGCGCTGCATCGTGCTCAGCCATACCGATCACATCTCGGAGGAAAAGCTACAGACCTGCGTTGCCATGCTGCGTGAGCACAATGAAACGGCGACCATCGTCACAACGCCCTGGTCTGCCCTTGACGGTAAGCAGCTGACCGCCGCGATGGAGCATACCAACACACTGGCCGACGAGTTGGCTCGTATGGAGCACGAGCATCACCACGAGCATCACCACGAGCATCACCACGAGCACCATCATCACCATCACGACCACGACGAGTGTGACGATCCCGATTGCTGCTGCCACCATCACCATGATGACGATGAGCACGAACATCACCACGAGCATCACCACCATCACGATCATGACGAGTGCGACGATCCCGATTGCGATTGTCACCATCATCACCACCACGGCCACCACCACGCTGACGACGTATTCACCAGCTGGGGGGCAGAGACCGCTCGCAAGTATACCCCCGACGAAATCCGCGAGGCGCTGGAAGCGCTGGATGAAACAACCTTTGGCACTGTCCTGCGCGCCAAGGGCATCGTAGCCTCCGTCGAGGGCGATTGGATCCACTTTGACTACGTTCCCGGCGAGCCCGACGTTCGCACAGGTGCCGCCGACGTCACGGGCAGACTTTGCGTCATCGGTGCAGGTCTTGACAAGGCTGCCATCGCCGCGCTGTTCGGCGTCAACTAAGGAGGAGCCATGGCACAAAAGCAACTTCCCGTCTATCTGTTCACCGGCTTTTTGTCGGGCGGAAAGACACACATGATTCAGGAATCCATGGAGGATCAACGCTTCAATACGGGTGAGAAAACGCTCATTTTGCTTTGCGAGCAGGGCGAAGACGAACTCGATCCCACCCGCTTTTACGGTCAGAACGTCTATCTTGAGCTGATCGAGGAGGAGAGTGAGCTGACGCATGAGCGTCTCAAACAGATCGAGAGCCGCCACAAATATGACCGCATTATCATCGAATACAACGGCATGTGGCAGTTATCCACGCTGTTTGAGGCCATGCCCTCACACTGGGCCATCTATCAGGAGATGATGTTCGCCGAGGCCGAGACCTTCATCAGTTACAACAACAATATGCGCCAGCTCATGGTCGACAAGCTGACGGGTGCCGAGATGGTTATTCTCACCCGAACGCCCGACGATATTGACAAGGACGCCATTCACAAAATCATCCGCGGCATTTCCCGCCGCGCCGCCATCACCTACGACTATCCGGACGGACACGTCGAGTATGATGAGATTGAAGATCCCCTTCCCTTCGACCTCTCCGCCCCTATCGTTGAGATCGACAACCGCGACTACGCCATCTGGTACCGCGACATGGCCGAGGAGCTGGACAAGTATGCGGGCAAAACCATGAAGCTGACGGGACTTGTCGCCCGCGACAAATCTCTTGGCAAGGATTCTCTGGTGCTTGGTCGCCACGTCATGACCTGCTGTGCCGACGATATCGCCTTCCACGGGCTGGTCTGCAAATTCCCCGAAAACGTCGACTTCAAAACACGCGACTGGCTGACCGTCACCGCAACTTTCAAGATCGAAAACCACAAGCTGTACAACCGCCTTGGTCCCGTATTGTACGTCAAGTCTTGGCAGGAGGGTGAGAAGCCCGACCCCGAGATTGCAACCTTCTATTGATCTTTTTTCGGGAGGACAAAGCCCCTCCCCCTACGATTGCTTACACAAAGGAGTCCACACCATGAAATTCGAACAGATCCCCCTGTCAAACTGCCCCCGTCCGGGCTATCCTCGCCCTGATT
>JAZLDE010000136.1:0-9038 GCA_045614625.1 Eubacteriales bacterium | reverse complement strand
CGCCCTTACCGATGACCTCGCGGATCTTGTCGGGATCGATCTTCATGACGGTCATCTTGGGAGCGTACTTGGAAACGGTGGCGCGAGGCATGGGAATGGCCTTCAGAATGACCTCGTCGATGATGTAGACGCGGCCTGCGTGGGTCTGCTCCAGAGCCTGCTTGATGATCTCGGGGGTCAGACCGTCGATCTTCAGGTCCATCTGAATGGAGGTGATACCCTTGTGCGTACCGGCGACCTTGAAGTCCATATCGCCGTAGAAGTCCTCAAGACCCTGGATGTCGATCATGGTATCCCAAGAGCCGTCCTCAGCGGTGATCAGACCGCAGGAGATACCGGCAACGGGTGCCTTGATCGGAACACCGGCATCCATCAGAGCCAGCGTGGAGCCGCAAACGGAGCCCTGAGAGGTCGAACCGTTGGAGGAAACGACGTCGGAAACCAGACGGATGGCGTAGGGGAATTCCTCTGCAGAGGGAAGAACGGGAACGAGCGAACGCTCAGCCAGAGCACCGTGACCGATCTCGCGGCGGCCGGGGCTACGGGTAGGCTTTGCCTCACCTGTGGAGTAGCCGGGCATGTTGTAGTGGTGCATATATCTCTTTTCGGTCTCGTTGTCGATACCGTCGAGCATCTGTGCTTCGTCCAAGGTACCCAGCGTTGCGATGGTCAGAACCTGCGTCTGACCACGGGTGAACAGACCCGAGCCGTGGGTGCGGGGCAGAATGCTGACCTCAGCCGTCAAAGGACGGATCTGGTTCATAGCACGACCGTCGACACGCTTCTTATCAACCAGCAGCCAACGACGAACGATCTTCTTCTGCAGCTTGTAGATCAGCTCTTCCATGATGTCGCCGATCTCGGGATACTCCTCGCCGAACTTCTCGACGATAGCGTCCATGATGGGAACCATCTTAGCGTCGCGAACCGTCTTGTCGTCGGTGTCGAGCGCTTCCATGATATCCTTCTCGAAGGCCTCGAAGACCTTGTCGAACATGTCGTGATCCAGATCGCAGGAAGGATAGTCGAACTTTTCCTTGCCGATCTCGTCAACGATAGCGTTGATGAACTCGAGAACGCCCTGGTTCTCCTTGTGAGCCAGTATGATGGCCTCGTACATAAGATCATCGGGAACCTCGTTAGCACCTGCCTCGATCATAACGACCTTCTTGGTGGAGGGTGCAACGGTCAGCTCCAGATCGGAAACCTTGCGTTCGGCTTCAGTGGGGTTGACAACCAGCTTGCCATCAACAAGACCGATGTGAACACCCGAGATGGGGCCGTTCCACGGAATGTCGGAGATAGCGAGAGCTGCGGAAGCACCGATCATAGCGGCAACCTCGGGCTCGCAATCGTGGTCAACGGACATAACGGTCAGCGTCAGTGCGACATCGTTACGCAGATCCTTGGGGAACAGGGGACGGATGGGGCGGTCGATGACGCGGGACGTCAGGACGGCCTTTTCAGAGGGCTTACCCTCTCTCTTGAGATAGCCGCCGGGGATCTTGCCCGCAGCGTACATTCTCTCTTCGAAGTCAACCGACAGCGGCAGGAAATCGATGCCGTCGCGGGGCTTTGCGGATGCGGTTGCGCAGCACAGAACGACGGTGTCACCGTAGCGAACCATGATCGAGCCGTTGGCAAGACCTGCCACCTTACCCGTTTCCAGTACCAGCGGACGACCGGCAAGAGTATAACGGAATACCTTGTGGCTCTTGAACTCCATCTTGGAGCTTGTGATAGTAGTAGACATTTTTACCTCCGTAAATTTGTTTTTATTTTTACGAAAGCATATCACTTTGGTTTAGCAATTATCTTAACGTCCGCCTCGCGGGCGCTAAAATAATGGCTAATCCGTCGTAAAATGCTTTCGTCAGTGCCAAAATAACAACACGGAGTGGAGATAGGGCGTGAATGTTGGTTCACTCTATCTTCACTCCGGTCATTTGCAATTACTTTCTCAGATTCAGCTTAGCAACGATCGCACGGTAGCGCTCGATGTCAACCTTCTGCAGGTAGCCCAGCAGGTTTCTTCTGTGGCCGACCATCTTCTGCAGACCTCTACGGCTGTGGAAGTCCTTGGGGTTAGCCTTCAGGTGGGTGGTCAGGTCAGCGATTCTCTTGGTCAGGATCGCGATCTGTACCTCGGGCGAACCGGTGTCGCCTTCGTGAGCTGCGTGAGCTGCGATGATGGACTGCTTTTCTTCTTTCTGCATTGCCATGATGTTTATTCACCTTTCTAAATTATTTTTGAACAGCGGATAACTCAGCGATCGGCGGGTGAATGCACTGCCTATAAAGCAGTCCGATATCCGAAGACCGAGTCAACGCCATACATTCAAGATTATACCACAAATGAAGACGTTTGTAAATAGCTTTTTGAAATATTTTTACTTTGATTTTCAAGTTTTTTGCAATTTTTCAGCTCTTTTTTTGCCAAACACTCCGACAAGTCCAACGATGACGAGGAAAAGACCGAACAGTCGCGTCATCCAGCCGTCGGGCAGCCACAGCGCGCATCTGGTGCCGAGATAGGCGGCGGGCAATCCCGCGAGGATCATAACGAGAACGGCGAGCCAGAAGATCTTGCGGCGCAACAGATGCACGATCATGGATGAGGCTGAGGCAAAGAGGAAAAATAAAAGATTGAAGCCTTGCGCGGCAAGCTGCGGTGCGTTGCGGACAAAGGTCAAATATAACACCATTAACCCACCGGAGCCGATGCCCATACCGGAAAGTGTGGCGACGATAAAGGTGGCGAGCATATCGATCCAGATCATGCGTCACCCCCGAACGAGCATCAGCGCACCCGAGATGAGTACAAGGAGGGAAAACAACGTGCGAAGCCACGATAATTTGAGACGGTCGAGCAAAATGCCGCCCAAAACGCCACCGAGCAAAGAGGGGAGGAGCATGGGCGAGAAGGCTTTGAGATCCAGCGCGCCTGCCCGCGCGTACTGCGTGGCGGAAAAGATCGAGACAGGTAGCATGACAGAGAGGGCGTTGGCGTAAATATCCCGACGCGCCATAGGAAACGAAATGCTCTTTCCATGCTTGGCACGCTCGGCACTGCGCGAAAAAAGCAGGACGAGTAAAATGCCGCCGCCCGTTCCAAGCAAACCATTGATAAAGCCTGCAAGAGAGCCGAGCAGGGCTAAAAATAATACGTCTGCGCTTGCGCGGTGACGTGGGGTGGTGGTGAGTTTTTGCACACAGGCCTCCTTTTTTACCCGTCGTATGGGTAGGGATAAAATATTGTAAAAAACTTGTAACAATGCTTGCAAAAATGAGAAAAAAATGGTATAATATATTATTGGGAGGGTAGTATCATTTTTTTGTGATATTTTACTTTGATACGCTCTTATTTTGAGTGAGATGCTACCGTTTCATTAAATAGAATTTACACCATTTGTGGAAATCATTGACCGCCGTGGCGGCAAGGAAGATACATGACGCAGGAGGATAGAACGTTGGCCCAAAACAAGAAAAAGAAAAATTGGTTTGAAACGCTTTGCACGATGGACGAAACCGACGTGCCGAGTAAAAAGGAAAAAAACACGCCTGCCAAGAACAGTGGCCGCACACGTGTGAGCAATCGCGCGGCCGGACCGTACGATGACGATATTCCACCGTTTGACGATACCGCATCCGAGCCCATAGGCGATCATATTTTTGATGACGTAGAGGAAACGGCGCCCAAGAAGTCGACGGCAAAGAGATCGTCTTCTTCCGGTGCATCCAAGAAAACGAATTCGTCCTCCGGTGGACGTAGCTCCTCGTCAAGATCGTCCTCGTCGAAAGGGGGATCTTCTTCGCGTACGGTAGGTAGAGGATCATCCTCGAAAAACAACAAGAAAAATGATACGCCATTGCCTGCGGATATTGCTTACCGTATGCAGCCCTATGTGGTGCTCTTCGTCGGTGCGTTGCTGGCCATTATGTTGCTTTTGTCGATTGTCATGGGCGGCGACAGTGTCGAAACACATCCCTTCCGTTGGGTTGGTTTCCACGTTGAACGACTGCTGTTTGGTCTTTTGGGTTACGGTACGTTCCTGTTGCCCTTAATGATGGTTTATCTGTCGGTGCAGCACATCCGCGAGGGACAGAGCTATCGCAGCGGTGGCCGCGGAGCCCTGGCAGCCGGTATTACCGTGCTGTTTCCTGCCATCATCCATACCTGCATGATCGAAGCGGGAAGTGCAGACGGTGCGCTGAATACGCTGAACATCAAACAGCTGTACTCGTTGGGCGCGGACAAGCAGGGCGGCGGTGTTGTCGCAGGCTTGCTCGGCACGCTGCTTGAGCGCGGTCTTGGTGTGATCGCTACCTTGATCATCGGTATCGTGCTGTTGCTTGTTGCCGTTGCGCTGCTTCTTGGTATCACGCCTGCCAATATTAAATTTTGGTGGCTTGCATGGAGCGAGGCTCGTCAGGAAAGACTTGACCGCGAGGCGTACGAGCGCGAGCAGGCCGAAAAGGAACAGCGCAAGCTGGCGGCATCGACTGCCCGTCGCAAGCCGGCATTGCCGAAGGACGAGGACGACGATCTGATGATGCTTGCGCCCGCCCCTGCACGTGCTAAGGCAGAGCGTGACAGTGAGCGCCGTCGCAACGAGGCCTTGCGCGAGGCCGAGAGATCGGATAAGCGTGAGGGAAGACGATCCGCCTCTACTTTTGATGATGAGAAGGAAGAATACCTGGATCCTATGAGCGCACTGCTTTCGGGCGGTAAGCGTAGAACGAAAAAGGAAAGGGAAGATGAAATCGTTGCGACTCCCGAAACGGTATTCCCTGATCCCGAGCCCTCCATCAGCAACCCGATTGAATACGTCAATGATCTGACGACGGAAGAAATCGAGGAGATGGAACGAAGCTATGCACAAGCCAATGCCCCTGTTGCCTCGGTCGTTCCGTTGGAATATGAGCCGGAGGAAGAGGAAGAACGCGAGCCTTTCGTGGCATATCCCGAGCGTGCCGAGATTGAGGTTGATGATACGCCGCTTTCGACGGAGGGTACTGCGCCTGAGCAAACAGAGGATTATCAAGGTGGCTTTGATTATAGCATGGAATCCTCAGAGGAGACCGAAACGGACGACGGTGTTGAGACGATCGGTGGCGTAGCGGTCAAGATCGAAAAGCTGTCCGACGAGGAGCGCGAACGCGGTGAGAAAATTGCCGAGCCGGAGGAAGAGGAATACAAGCCTCGTCCTTACACCTATCCTCGCGTTGATCTGCTCAACGAACCAAAGCCGCATAACGCACTCAAGGATCAGGAGATCCGCGCCAAGATGCAAAAGCTCAATGCAACCTTGACCAATTTCAAGGTGCGTGTTGACGGCATTTCTTACGTTTGCGGACCCGCAGTTACCCGTTACGAGGTGCGTCCCGCGCCCGGTGTGCGTGTCCGTTCGATCGCCAATCTGGCCGACGACATCGCCATGAGCCTGGCGGCCAAGAGCATTCGTATCGAGGCCCCCATTCCCGGCAAGGAAGCCGTGGGTATCGAGGTGCCCAACACGACGCGCGAGACGGTATTTTTGCGCCGACTGATCGACTCGGATGAATTCCGTTCCCGTCCCAGCAAGCTGACGGCTTGCCTTGGCGAGGACGTTGCGGGTAATCCCATTTTGTTTGATATCGTTAAAATGCCTCACTTGTTGGTGGCAGGTACGACCGGTTCGGGTAAGTCGGTATGTATCAACGACTTTATTATGAGCTTGGTCTTCAAGTCTACCCCGCAGGAGGTTAAGATCATTCTGATCGACCCCAAGCAGGTTGAATTTACCGTTTACAAGGATCTGCCTCACCTGATGGCTCCCATTGTGTGCGATCCCAAGCGTGCGGCGGCCGTGCTGAATCTGGCCGTGCTGGAAATGGAAAAGCGCTTCCAGATGATCCGCGACGTGCAAGCGCGTAACATTGAGGGCTACAACGCGGCGACCGAAAACGACCGCTATGAGCACCCGTATATGCCTCACATGGTTATCATTATCGACGAGCTGGCAGACCTGATGATGCAGGCCAAGGATGAGGTTGAAACTTCTATCGTTCGTTTGGCACAGAAGGCAAGAGCGGCCGGTATGCACCTGATCATCGGTACCCAGCGTCCGTCTGTTGACGTTATCACCGGTCTGATCAAGGCCAACGTACCTTCCCGTATCGCTTGCACCGTTGTTTCGCAGGTCGACTCGCGTACCATTCTGGACGTGGCGGGCGCAGAAAAGCTGCTGGGTATGGGTGATATGCTGTACGCTCCCGTCGGCAGTCCCAAGCCTTTGCGTGTGCAGGGCGCCTTTGTCAGCGACGGTGAGGTTGAGCGCATCGTCGAGTTCATCAAGCGCAACAACGATCCTGTTCGCTACGATCAGGAATTCATGGATAACATCGACCGCGAGGCGGCTATGATCGGCACCAAGCGTCAGCCCGGCGGGGATGACGACGATGAGGGCGAGAGCCCCGACGGCATGGATCCCAAGTTCTACGAGGCGTTGCGCATCGCGCTGGACAACAAGCGCATCTCCACCTCGCTGCTCCAGAGAATGCTGTCCATCGGCTACGGCCGTGCAGCCAAGATCATCGACCAGATGGAGCGCATGGGCTTCGTCGGCCCCGCCGTGGGCAACAAGCCGCGTGAGATCCGCATCACCGAGCAGGGCTATGCCGAGCTGATGATGAATAAGGATCAGTAAATAAAGCAAGGGCAATCCCTCTTTTGGGGATTGCCCTTGTCTTTATCGCTGTGTGAATAGCAGTGTGATCTCTTCGTCGGGGTCGGTGTGCAGCCCCTCGGGCATTTCGATCAGAATGTGCCATTGTGCCATGTCTTCCGTTTCGTACAGGGAGGAAAAAGAGGTAATGGAAGCCTCCCACCAGCCTTCGGTTTCGGTATATCGATCGCGCATAAAATTGACGTGGTGGCGAATGGAGCCACTGTTCTCTTGCAGTACGACGACAAGCAGCTCGCGCCCTGCAAAATAGGCGTCGTCGTAGCGCTCTATCGCGTCGCTGAAGGCGGGAGATTCGTCCCAAGAGGCATCCATATTGTAGTGCGCCTTGTTGTTCTCATAATAATCCAAAAGCTCTTGCCTTGAGCGAATGATGAGCGAATAAGGAAATTCGACGCCGGGCACGCCACCGTTGGTGCGAACGTACTGTACGTCGCCATAGTCATAGCCGAAGATGTCGAGCGGCACGGGCGAGAGGGTGTGCTCACCGATCAGGAAGGTGTCGCCCGCCTGTACTCTCATATCCTTGGGCGGCTCGATGAGAATTTGCCAGTAGGCCTCGTCGTCGGTGCCTATTTCCGGAATGAGTCGCTCAATATCGATCGTCCACTGTCCCGTCGTATCATCGCGGCTGACCGCGTTGACCTTGTGGCGGACGGAGCCGCTACCTTCTTCCACAAAGGCGATGATCAGATCGCGGGAGGCAAAATAGTTCTCGTCGTAGCGCTCGAATATCTGTGTCAGCGTAGGCTCATTGTTCCAAGTGGCGTCAGGGTAGGGGAAGGTGTCAAGATAGCAGTCCAGCTCCCAGCGCGTGCGGATGACGGTGACGGCCAAGGGGCCAAGGCTTTCCGGGTAGCCTGAGCGGCAGTATTGCGCGTCGAACGCGGGATCGTCAGTAGGCGGCTTATTTTCGGGCTGTTCTTCCGGTGCTTCGGGGGCGGATGGCTCGTCTGTGGGAGCTTGAGGATCCGAACAAGCGGTGAAGGTAAATAGCAGAGTCAAAGCGGCCAGCAGGGATACTAACGTTCTTTTCATCATAAGATCCTCCTTTTGGTCTTTTCACTCATATAGACGCATAAAAATGAAAAATCTTCCCGATTTTACAAAAAAAGTTCCGCGAAAACGGAACTTTTTTGATATCAAAGGAAAAACAGCGTCGCGACGAAGCAGAGAATGATGCCGACAAGGGCTTTTTTGCTCGGCTTTTCGTGGAAGAAGATGCGGCCAGCGAGCGCGGTGAGAATGATGCTACCTCCCGTGACGAGAGGGAATAGCACCGTGGCAGGCAGATGCGATGCGCTGGTCAGCTGCCCCAGGCAGGAAAGACCGTCGACAAGCGCGCCCGCCGTAATGACACCGAACACCAAAAGGGTGAACTTGGCGCGGGGCGACTTCTGGTCGATGGGCTTTTTGTAGTCGCGGAAGCAGAGATAATAGTACAAAAGGGAGAAAACGACGGCCTTGGTCAGCGCGGTCAGCATGACGAATTCCTGTGCTGTGACAGCAACGCCGCTGAACTCGGGGAGCTGATGCACCTTGGCGATGATGTTAACGACACCGTTGAGCAAAAAGACGGTCAGGCAGATGAGAAAATATTTTTTGTGACTTTTTTTATTCGGTGGGTTCTGGTTGGCGTGTTGAAGATGTGCTTGACTGTTTTCATCGTGCATACCGGTGAGAACGATGGAAACGATCATCAAAACAAGACCGAACAGACGAAGGAGGGAGAATTCCTCGTTCAAAAAGCCAAGTCCGAAGAAGTAGGGAAGTATCATGCCGCCCAACATGAGGAACAAGGTGTAGGTCGAAATATGCCCCATTGAAATCAGCTTGAAGCCGAGGATGACGTAGGTGCCGCTGCACAGCGTCATGATCAAGGCCATGCTAAGAGAAAACGGGGTAATGGAAAGATGAAATCCGTTGAAGCAAAAGAAGACAATGGTGGTGCAAAGCCCGGCCATGATGTTGTAGAGCACGCTGACGCGCAGAGCCGTGTTAGTCAAATTCTGATACACCTTGCTCAGCACGAACGCTACCGCCAAGCCGATAACGGATGAAAGAATGATCAAGTAGTATTGCAGCTGCATCATAGCCCTCCTTCTTTGCGAGAATTAGCGAACAAACGCCACAAATATTAGTATACCACAAATACAAAATTGATGTCAAGTCGTAAGCGGGATTTTCTGCCAAATTCGTTATAAAAAAGAAGACCGCCGCGGCGGGCGGCTTTTTGTAAATCTTACTTATTGTCGATCATGTGTACGTCGGGCTGCGGGGAGGGGACTTCCCGGCCCCTTTCCACGAAAGCCT
>JAZLDE010000135.1:0-12739 GCA_045614625.1 Eubacteriales bacterium | reverse complement strand
ACCTCTCCGAAGAGTACAAGAAGTCTGAGTAATTTTGCTAAGGCTGACTTAGGGTTCTGTTGAGCCCTGAATAAGGCGGAGGGCGAAATCTTTCGCCCACCGCTGATTTCGCATTATTATAATCAATAGCACAAACGTTTTCTATCAGCAAACCGCTTGTCGGTTTGAAAAAAAGCAAAAAAACAACACAAAAACCACATCCAAATCAGATTTACTGTTGAATTTTGACCCGTGCGGCACATGCGTCGCACAAGGCCTTTGCAAAAGCCGTCGAAATAACTTTTTTTCGGAGTGGCGTGTGAAGGTTTTTATGAACTTGAAAAAAACAAAAACAGAGGAGAAACACCTATGTATATGTTTAAATATGTGTCCAAGCGTCTGGCCTTGATGCTTTGCACGTTCTTTATCATCTTTACGATGTGTTTCGTGCTGATCAAGTTGCTTCCCATTCCTGCTAACGTGCTTCCCGGTATGGACCCCGAGATCGCGTACAGAACGTTGGAGGGCAGAGGCTGGATTACCAACATCAGAGAAGGAGCGAACGGCGTTTGGGAATACGACAGAGTGCCGATTCTCATTCAGTACGCGAACTATCTCAAACGTATTGTTGTTGACGGAGACTTTGGTATTGCAACCACCCTTCCCGGGTATGCTACCAAGGACCTGTGGACGGAAGTCTTTATTCCTAAGCTTCCTCCCACAATCCTGATCAATATCTATTCCACCCTGATCGGCGTACCGATCGGTCTCGGCCTGGGTATTTGGGCTGCGCTTAAAAAGAACAAGTGGCAGGACCAGGTGATCAACATCTTTATCATCCTGTTGATCTCTTTGCCTTCCATCGTTCTGGCACTGCTCATTAAGCTGTTCTGCTTTAAATTCCAGCTCCCGATGGAGATGCTGACGAGTAACGCATATTTCACGTGGCCAGTTTTCAAATCCATGCTACCTGCAGTTTTTGCTCTGTGCCTCGGTTCTATTGCGGGTTATGCTCGTTACACGCGCGCAGAGCTTTCCGAGGTGCTGACGAGCGAATTTATGTTGCTTGCCAGAACCAAGGGCTTGACCAAGGGTCAGGCGATCTACCGTCACGCCATGAGAAACTCCATGGTAGTTATTTTCCCCTCCATCCTGGGCGAGTTCATTTCGGTTCTTTCCGGCTCGCTGATCATTGAGAAAATGTTCTTGATCAACGGTGTAGGCGGACTTTACCTGTCGGCAATTAATAATACGGACTACGATGCATTCATGCTGCTGTCTGGTTTCTATACCTTGATCAGCTTGGCTGCAGGTATCGTTATTGATATCAGCTACGGAATCATCGACCCGAGAATCAGAATGGGGGCGAAGTAAGTATGACGAATAATAATCAATACACTAACATCCCCGCTGAGAAATTCCAGTTCGCGCATAGAGACGACTTGGGGCATGACAAGAAGTTTGAAACTAAGCCTGTTAGCTATTTTGAGGGCGCATTCCGCCGTTTTTGCAAGAATAAAGGTGCAGTTGTTGGCGGTATCGTCATTCTGTTCTTGGTTCTTTTTGCGATTGTCGCTCCTTTGTTTACGCCGTATACTGCTGATTACTATGATATGACCTACGACTACCTTACCCCCAAGCTGCCGATTTGCGAAAAGCTTGGCCTGGGCTTTTGGGACGGCGGTAGAACTAAGGATACCAATACGCTGGGTTATTTGAAGGATCTGGCGATTGAGCAGGAGACCGGTAGAGACGTTATCAAGGGTGAGGTTCAGATCAGCGAGGACGGTACGAATTATGTTTACCGCTACGACACTTATTTCGGTGAAGGCTTTGGTAAATATAAGGAGATCTCTCCTGAAGAGTTTGCCAATATTCAGAAATATCAGAATGAGACCGGCAGACAGGTGCTGTACCCCGTGGTCTACCGTGGGGATAGACCTGAAAAGGAAAAGAATAAGTACGACGCTAATATTTACTACGTAGTAGAAAATAAGAAGGCGGACACGCTCCGTCCCGTGCTTGACGAAGAGGGTAACCTCATTCCCAACTATTGGAAGTATGAAACAGGGACGGAATCTCCCCTGATGGCTGCGTACGACTCCCTTCGCATTGAAGGTGAGAACGGTGTTATCGAGCAGGTACCTGTTTACGATGAAAACGGTAAACTGATGAGGGACGAAAATGGTAACCCGATCACGGAAGAAAAGCAGTATTTCTACGCTTACGGCGTTCAGTTGCCCAGTACCATTGAGGTCAGAGTAGAGTACTACGAGTACTATGTATATCAGCACACGCAGGTCAAGAAAGACGACATTAGCGATCCTGTGTTCTACTTCGGTACTACGGACACCGGTAAGGATATTTTTGCCTGCCTTGCCTACGGTGCAAGATTCTCCTTTATCTTTGCATCCGTTGTTGCACTTGTAAACTTTATCGTTGGTGTTGCTTGGGGTTCTATCTCGGGTTACTTTGGCGGCGCGCTTGACCTTGCGATGGAACGTTTCTGTGAAGTGTTGGGATCGGTTCCTACCATGATCATTATTACGTTGCTTAAGTATCACGTTGGACGCTTTATCTTAGACCATGCTTTGTATGATTTGGTAGACGCTCAAAGTGCTCTCATACTGTTTATTGCCTTCTTTGCAACGGGCTGGATCGGTATGGCGGGCAGAACGCGTATGCAGTTCTATCGTTTCAAGAACCAGGAGTACGTTCTGGCTGCGAGAACGTTGGGCGCAAGCGATGCAAGAATCATGTTCAAGCATATCTTCCCCAACGGTATCGGTACCATCGTAACCAGTATCGCGCTGGTTATCCCCTCCATGATTTACTCGGAGACCAGCCTTTCTTACTTGGGTATTATCAACCTTGAGGCAGGAAAGCTTACCTCCGTCGGTACCTTGATCAACGCAGGTCAGAAGGCATTTTCGTCGGCTGATTTCTATAAATCTTTCGTGGCATTGTTCCCCTGCATGTTCTTGGTATTGATGATGCTCAGCTTTAACTTGTTTGGCAACGGTTTGCGCGATGCGTTCAACCCGTCGCTCAGAGGATCGGGGGACTAAACTATGAATAAAGAACTAAAATTATCTGTCAATAATTTAAGAGTCTCTTTCCGTACCGACGCAGGTAAGGTACAGGCAGTACGCGATATTTCTTTTGACCTTTATAAGGGCGAGACTCTTGCCATTGTTGGTGAGTCCGGTTCGGGTAAATCGGTTACCTCTAAGGCTATTATGGGTATCTCCGCTGTCAACGCCATTTACGAGGGCGGCGAGATCCTGTATAACGGCCAGGATTTGATTCGTATTCCCGAGGAGGAAATGCATAAGCTTCGCGGCGACAAGATTGCGATGATCTTCCAGGATCCGTTGTCTTCGCTTAACCCCATTATGCGTATCGGTAAACAGATCACCGAGGCTATGCTTTTGAAGAATAAGGCTAACCGCAAGGAAGGCCGTGAAACCTTCAACAAGTTGCTTGCGGCACTGTCGAATACCATGAAAGAGGCAATTGACGCAGGCGTGATCAAGACCGCTTCTGCCGCACAGGTGGACGAATATATCAAGACGTTTGATAGCTTCAATATTCAGGCCATCAAGCTGGAAAACAGCTACAACGACGCACGCACAGCAGCAGAAGAGCTGATCGCTATTATTGAAGAGTTTATTTTCCTCACGGAAAAGAAGCAAAAGGTTGACGAGGTTGGCACGCTGAAGCAGGTTGCCCGCAAGCTCAACGACATTGACGACAAGTACTTTGCTGCCCGCTATGCTGAGGTGCTGAAGGGACATATGGCCTCTTTGGAAATTGCCAAGCATGCGGAAAAGTCGAAGTCGGGTCAGTGGGCTACCGCTGAAACCATAGCGACCTTGGACAAGATCAAGCAGACCGCAACGGAAATGCTGGCTCAGCCGCGCCATAACTTCTTCCGCATCGGTTATTACGTTTACAAGCATCCCGAAACGGATCTGAGCCATATGCCTGCCGAAGAGGCAAACGAGCTGGCGTATAATTTCCTGATGGACGATTATATGACGGCATTCATAGAGCTGGAAAAGATCGCGGTTCAATATTCTATCAACAAATCGATCGCGAACAAAAAGAACGCGATTAATGCATTGCAGCAGGCTATCGATTTCTTTAAGGCCGGAAACTTCGATGCAAGCATGGCCTCCGGTATGAGCAAGAGTGTCAACGCAAGCGTTCTTGCAGCTATCGACCCGTTGGCTGTTATTAAGGATACTGTAGCGTATACCTTTGGTGATGCTTTGGAAAGAGAAGTGGACAAATACTTCTTCTACCTGAAGAATAATCCTAAAGAAGAAGCTCGTTTTGCCCGTCAGACAGCGAAGAGAGAAGCTCTGCTGGCTAAGGGTAAGAAGGTCGATTGGAAGGTCGTTCCTAAGTCTGTTATCGACCCTGAGAAGCAGATTGAGACGATTGTTTCCATTATTACGCGTGTAAGGGATCGTTTCCAGGCGGATGTTGAAAATGTGGACGCTATCGATCTGGACAAGCGCTGCGTTGAGATTATCGACTACCTCAAGGAAAAGGCTTCGCAGGTCGTATACACGCTGACCAAGCGTATCGCCAAGGAAAAGGCGATCAAGCTGATGGATGAGGTTGGTATCCCTGAACCCAGAATTCGTTACAGACAGTATCCGTTCGAATTCTCCGGCGGTATGCGTCAGCGTATCGTTATCGCAATCGCGCTGTCGGCTAATCCCGATATCCTGATCTGTGACGAGCCTACGACCGCGCTTGACGTTACTATTCAGGCTCAGATTCTGGAGCTGGTCAATCGTTTGAAGCGCGAGCGCAATCTGTCCATTATCTTTATCACGCATGACCTCGGTGTCGTTGCAAATATGGCAGACCGCATTGCTGTTATGTATGCGGGTAAGATCGTTGAGTACGGCACGGCCGAGGAAATATTCTACGACCCCCGTCATCCGTACACGTGGGCACTGCTTTCGTCCATGCCTGACCTTGATACCAATGAGAAGCTGGACGCCATTCCCGGTACGCCTCCCAACATGATCTATCCTCCTGTCGGTGATGCCTTTGCGGAAAGAAATAAGTATGCAATGGAAATCGACTTTGAAATGCAACCTCCTTTGTACGAGGTTTCTCCTACCCACTATGCGGCAACTTGGTTGCTTCACCCCAACGCGCCCGAGGTTGAGATTCCCAAGATCATCACCGAGCGCATCAAGCACATGAAGGAAAGAGGTGAACAATATGGAGAATAATAACGAAGTATTGTTGAAAGTAGACCATCTTTGCCAGTATTTCCGTTTGGGACGCAAAGATCTGAAGGCGGTTGACGACGTAAGTTTTGAGATCAAGCGTGGCGAGGCCTTCGGCCTAGTAGGTGAATCCGGTTGTGGTAAAACGACGACCGGCCGTTCCATCATCAAGCTGTACGACATCACCTCCGGTAACGTCTATTTTAAGGGCCACAGAGTAGGTGCAGGTACGCGCTCTTACAAGGATGCGATTAAAAATGCTCGCGCTGATGCAGCAGCAAAAATTAAGGCGCTGAAGGCGGAGCTGGCAGCTGATGCCACCCGTAAGGATGAAATTAAGGCTAAGATTGACAAGGTCAATGCGGATCTGAATGCTATCGTTGCTGAGAACAGAGTTCTTATCCGTGACGCCAAGAGCGATCATAACGATGTGGATAAGCAGCACGCCGCTGCGTTGGTAGCAGCGCTGGACAAAGAGTTCGAGGAAAAGTTCCGCGCAGCCGAGGGCGACGCTGTTCAGCTCAAGGCTCTGAAAAAGGAATACAAGACCAAGCGTCGTGTTGCCCAAAAGAGCAAGCTGATCACTCAGATTCAGATGATCTTCCAGGACCCCATTGCATCTCTCGATCCTCGTATGACGGTACGTGAGATCATTGCTGAGGGTTTGGTTATTAACGGTATTACCGATAAGGAGTACATCAACGAAAAGGTGTACGAAATCCTTGAGACCGTTGGCCTTGTTCGCGAGCACGCAGACCGTTATCCGCACGAATTTTCGGGCGGTCAGCGTCAGCGTATCGGTATCGCGAGAGCGGTTATCATGCAGCCTGAAATGATCATTGCCGACGAGCCTGTTTCTGCGCTTGACGTTTCGATCCAGGCACAGGTCATCAACCTGCTCAACGATCTGAGAGAGCGTCTTGGCCTTACCATCCTGTTCATCGCGCACGACTTGTCCGTTGTCAAATACTTCTCGGATCGAATCGGCGTTATGTACTTCGGTAAGATGGTCGAGTTGGCAGACTCGGACGAGCTGTTCAAGAATCCTTTGCATCCTTACACGAGATCGCTTCTGTCGGCAATTCCGTTGCCTGACCCCGTGTACGAAAAGAAGCGTACGAGAATCACTTACAATCCGATTGCTGAGCACGATTATTCGACGAGCCAGCCTACCTTCCGCGAGATTACTCCCGGACACTTCGTATACTGCAATGATGCAGAAGAAGAAAAGTATCGTCAGATGATTAAGTGATCAAACTAATAGAAAATGAAATGGACGGATAAATCAAAGTGAAAGAGGAAACGAAGTCTTTATTAATTAAATACGGTCTTTGTTTCAGCGTGGCTTCGCTGATCACGCTTGTTGTATTTTGGACCAAAGGATTTTTTACGGACCGACTGGATGTGAACATTCAGATTTTAGCCGATGGTTTTACCGTTTCCGGCTTGATGCTGACATTGTTTGCAGGTCTGCTGTTTGTCAGCAGGGAAGGCGCGCTGATCGGTATCGGTTACGTTATGCGTAGTGTCGTGTTGACGTTTGTTCCTCTGGGTCGAATGAAGCATGAGCGGTACGCGGACTATCGCGCGAGAAAGCTTGGCGATATGAAGCAGCCGAAGGATCATTGCATGCTCTTCACGGGACTTGTCTTCCTTTTGGTTGGTATCATTTTCACTGTGATTTGGAATGTGAAGTTTTATAACGCACCTGTTTGATCCAATGGATCAAATCATAAAAACCGTTCCCATCATGGCGTAAGCCGCGGTGGGAACGGTTTTTTATAAGCTTTCAAGATCTTTTTAGGACAAGCATAGAGAATTTAGAACCGCGCCCCAAGCTTGCCGAGGGCAGAAAGAAATAGGCTTCTTGGTATGGGGATTCGAACCCAGACCTTGCTTCGCAAGCTCAAAAAGAATATCCCGCGGGCTGAACACCCGCGCCTCGCAGGCGAGGACGATATTCTTTCGAGAGGTTCTCATCCGCCGAGTGTCACCAAAAAGAGAAAAGACCGTCATCGACGGTCTTTTCTCTTTTTGGTGGAGCATAGGGGATTCGAACCCCTGACCCCAACACTGCCAGTGTTGTGCGCTCCCAACTGCGCTAATGCCCCGCCCGTATATCATATCATATTCGTGCTTGCTTGTCAAGCATTTTTTTTACATTTCTGCGTTTTTCTTATCTTTTTTGCTCCGGGGATGAAGGGCGATTTGCCTTGACAAATAGAGGAAACTGTGATATGATGGAGTCAATAAAATATACGAGGATAAATCGATGAAAAAGATAGTAGCGCTTTGCTTGGTATTGGGGCTTCTTTTCAGCTTTTCTGCTTGTGGCTCCAAGCATATATTGGAGGCTGACCACGACGTATATACCGTGAGCGGTATGAGCATCAAGTTGCCTGAGGTCTTTGAAGAGATTCCCGCCCTGGGCGTTACGACGACGTACCACTCGCCTGAAGTAACGATTTTCGTGCTTCGCGAGGTGGCGGCGGATATGACGCTTGAGGAATACGCGCAGGCTGTATATGAAGTGAACGCGAGCTGTAACCCAACTGCCATTGCTCAGGTAGAAGGTCTGACGACGATGGAATATTACTTTTACGGCCCCACGGAGGCAACGACGGTTCGCTATTTTGCAACGATGTTCAAAGGCCCCGATGCATTTTGGTTGATCCAATTTTCTTGTGAAGCAGGGAACTATGAAACGTATCGTCCTTATTTTATTCAGTGGGCCAAGACGGTCACATTTGAATCGTGAGCATGGATATGCTTGACATAACGACGCAAATCATTTATAATAATAGTACTGAACATATAGGGAGAAAAAGACATATGAAGGTTGAACTGATCAGTTATACCCCCAATCCGATCGAAGCCATTGAGCGTGCTGCGAGCACCTGCTACGACAGCATGCCGACGGGCGGAAAGATCATGCGTCACTGTTATCGCAGTGGCCACCATAGCGTGTTGGAATTTGCCGATTTTTCGTTTAAGATCTCGGGTGTCAGCCGTGCGCTGACGCACCAACTGGTTCGCCACAGACTTGCCAGCTACGCACAACGTAGCCAGAGATACTGCTCCGAGGACGGCTTTGAGTACGTAACGCCTCGCAGCATTGCCAAAGATGAGGCGGCATTGGCGCGCTACAACGAAACGATCGACGTGATTAAAAACGCATACGAGAATCTGCTGGCCGCTGGTGTTCCTGCAGAGGATGCAAGAATGTTGCTGCCTAACGCCTGCTGCACTCAGATCTGCGTAAAAATGAATTTGCGCACGCTCATCCATTTCTGCAACGAGCGCCTTTGCACCTGCGCCCAGTGGGAGATCCGCGAGATGGCCAGACTGATGGTCAAGGCTGTTGTCGAGGTTGAACCTGCGCTGGCCGAGTTTTTGGTTCCCAAGTGCGAGGCTCACGCACCGCATAGCTTTTGCACCGAAAGCAAGTCTCGTAGCTGTGGACGTCATCCTCTGATCGGTGACGTTATTTCCAAAAAGTAAGACTGCTCAAAGGATAGAAAAAGAGGAACTTGTTGTGAAACCGTTTGTTTCTAAATTAAGTATTTTACTATTGTCATTTTTGTTGATCGTAAGCGTTGCCATCGTTCCCGTATTTGCGGCAAAGAACGTCAAGGATCAGTATCCCTTGGATGAAGAAAGCCCCCTCAATGGTCTGTCGATCGGCTTTTACGGTGACTCCATTTGTGAGGGCATGGTTGAGATGAATACCGAGTACGCCGCCGTTCGCGCATGGGCGGGACGCATTGCCGCCGCCAACGGATGCACATTTGACAACTACGGTCGCTCGGGCGCTTCCGTTTCCAACTGCCGCGGTGCCAACACCATTATGACGCAGCTGGTAAACAGCAAAAACGCAGGTAAGCAGTACGATATTATCGTTTTGCACGGTGGTGTTAACGACGCGTGGGACGACGTAGCGGTTGGAGAGATCACGGAAGACTACCCGCCGATTTCTTCGTATGATCCGTCCACCTTTGCACCTGCGCTTGAACAGGTGCTGACTTACACTGAGGAAAATTTCCCCGACGCGACGATCTGCTACATCATCAACTTTAAGTTTTTGAATGCCAGCATGGGTATCAGTCTGATGGACATGGATCGTTACGTTGATATGACCATCGCAATCTGCGAAAAGTGGGGCATCGAGTATCTGGATCTGTACCACAACGAGGAGCTGGTCGATGCGTTGCATCCTTATACAACCGGCCCCAGCGGCACCAAGCACTACCAGAATACCTATCTGTACGATTTCGTTCACCCCAGCACCAAGGGCTTTGATCTGATCTACCCCTATATCAACGAATTTCTGATCGATCTGGTCGATCCTGATTATAATGACAGCAAGCAGCCTGAGCCTGAGCCGGAGCCTAAGCCCGAACCTGAGCCTGAACCCGAGCCCGAGCCTAAGCCCGAACCCGAGCCTACAACCGACCCTAAGGAAAGTTGCAGCTCTGTCATGAGCGCTTCGGCACTGACGATGATTGTATTGGCCGTTCCCCCTACGATGGCGGCTGTTCGCAAGAGAAAAGAGAACTAATAAAGAAAGAAGGAGCAAGAATTTCTTGTTCCTTCTTTTGCTTTGCGTTAGATTTTTTCCTTATTCCAGCGCGAATAAACGAAGTAGCGGACGACGGTAACGATTGAGATAAAGACAAACGTGTGAAGCAGGGCACCGATGATCCCGAAGCGCGTCAGCTCCATCCAGCCGGCATCCATGCAATAAAATTGCTCGATTATGGTAGGCTGAGGATAAAAGAAGCCAAGTGCGTGGTGAAACAGCGCAAAGGGAAGCTGGACCGCCAGATGGCAGATCATCAAAAGCGTAAGATCGGGAGCCGCAACCTCAAGGGGGAGCAGGCGCGTAAACGTGCGCGTGTTCAACAGCTGAAGAAAGGTACGGCGGCGCTCGCCGTCTCCGGATAGCTCAAATCCTGTGATCAGCGCGTGGATGATGGTAAATACCACGGAAAAAGCAATAAGGACGTTGCGCTCCAGCCCCGATTCGTGATATACCTCCGTTTCGATCATACGACTGACAAAAAGGAAAAACAGGATCAGCGTTGCAGCATGATACAGCAAATTCTTACCCACAACCCAAAGCACTTGCTTGATGCGGCGGCGTTTTTGCCGTTGAAGAAGCAATTCGTACTCATCGGGCTCGTATTGACTGGCGTGTTCATCCAGACGGTCGATATCTTTCATATCAAATTTCCTTTCGGGATTCGATTTTCATGTCATAATAATACCATGTTTTTTACTTGTTGTCAATGGTATCGGTGATTGAAATGGACGAAAAAAAGCACCGCAGGTAAGCTGCGGTGCTTTGTAGATCAATTTTCGATTTCGTCGCGGTCCTTGTCCTCGTCGTCCTCGTCGGGGGCGGGAGCGACCTCAACAGTTGCCTCCTTGACCATATGGTCTTGAATTTCGGTGATGCGAATGGTCATGCGGCCGATAATGAGATCGATTTCCTGCTCGCCGTCATCGGGGATGTAACCCAGCTCGCTGAAGACCAGACCCGTGAAGGTGTCACAGTCCTCCTGCTCGAAGGTCAGCCCCGTGGCCTCGCCCAACTCATTCAACTCAACGTTGCCGTGCAGGGCATAGCTGTTCTCGGCGATCTCTTCTACGCCAACGGCAGGCTCTGCGGCTTCACCTTCGCTCACGGGCGTGTCGTCGCTGTCAAACTCACCGACCAGCTGCTCGACCAGATCGTACAGCGTGACGATACCCGTCATACCGCCGTACTCGTCCAGCACGATGGCCATGTTGTTGCGGGTGTTCTTCATGTTGCGGAACAAAACGTCGGCTTTGACGTTTTCGGGAACAAAGTAGGGCTGCTTGATGGTGTTTTCCAGCACGCTCTCGCGGCTCTTGTCAGCAAGACGGAAGAAATCCTTAGCGTTCAGGATACCGACGACGTGGTCGGCCGAGTCTTCACAGACGGGGTAGAGCGTATGGCGATTTTCGTGAATCGTTTCCTCCCAGACGGAAATATCGTCTTCCATCCAAAGGAGGGCAACCTCGGTACGGTGGGTGGCAATATCACCTGCGTTGAGATCGTCAAACTCAAATACGTTACGGATGAGCTCCTTTTCCTCGTGGTCGATGGTGCCGCTTTCGCTACCTGCGTCGACCAACAGGCGAATATCCTCCTCGTCGACCTGCTCGACCTCCTCGTGCGGGTCGATGCCACGCATGCGAAGCACGGTGTTGGTCGAAGCGGAAAGCAACCAAACGAAGGGCGTAAACAGCTTGGAAAGGGAAGTGATGAAGCCGACTCTTTTAAGAGCCATAGCCTCGCCCTTGCGCTGTGCCACTCTCTTGGGGACAAGCTCGCCGAACACCAGCGTAAAGAAGGAAAGAATGAGCGTGATAACGATGACCAGTACGGTTTCGGGAATGTTGATGCCCAGGCTGGACAACCATGCTTGCAGCGGCTCGGCAAAGCTGTCGGCTGCCAATGCACTTCCCAAAAAACCGGACAGAGTAATGGCGATTTGAATGGTGGATAAAAACTTCTCCGGCTTGCCCGTCAATTTGAGCAGTTGTTTGGCGCGCTTGTCGCCTTCATCAGCCAAGGCTCGTAGGCGAATCTCACTAACGGAGACGAGCGCGAGCTCCGTGCCTGCAAAATAGGCGTTGACTGCAATGAGAAAGATCTGCAGGGCAAGCAACAAAAGTAATCGGGGAATGTCCAAAATAAGTAACCTCTTTCTTGCGTTATTTGAAAAGAAACGGATTCCATTCCGAAAACGAGTATAAGGCATAGACCTGCACGCCAAAAGCGGGCAAGCCTATGCCTTATCTCATTTTATATAGGTACACGTTACCGTGCAATTCGTATTTCGGTCAGGGTCACTACTGTCGCCCGGATTCATGGAATGTACGATTCCTTTCTTGATTTATAATATTAGTATTATACCTTGCTGTAGCAGTAAAGTCAAGGGTTTTGCGCGGAATTAACACTTTGTTCATAATTGAAAGACAATGAAAAGAGGGGACGCGTGTCCCCTCTTTGTATTGTTTATATCAATTTTCGTCCCATAAGAACGCCCATGACGGAGGCCATCATCAGACCGCGCGTCCAACCGCTGGAGTCGCCCAGACAGTACAGGTTTTTGATGCTGGTGTTGAAATCCTCATCCATCTTGACACGGTTGGAATAGAACTTCAGTTCGGGCGCGTAGAGCAGCGTTTCGTACGAGGCAAAGCCGGGAACGACCTCATCCATGGCCTGAATAAAGCTGATGATGTTGCTCATGGCACGATAGGGGATAGCGGCGGTGATGTCGCCTGCGACGGCATCGGGGAGGGAAGGCTTGATATTGCTCTGCGAGAGTTCCTTGGGCCAGGTGCGCTTGCCGTCGAGAATATCGCCAAAGCGTTGAACGAGAATGTGTCCCGCGCCCAGCATGTTGCAAAGCTCACCGACCTTCTTGGCGTATTCAATGGGCTGATTGAAGGGCGTGTTGAAGTTGTGC
>JAZLDE010000134.1:0-2258 GCA_045614625.1 Eubacteriales bacterium | reverse complement strand
GAGGTGCCCTGCGAGGGATACGCGACCGGCGGACTTGCCGTGGGCGAGCCGCCCGAGGAGATGTATCGCATCATCGATGCCGTTGAGCCGCATATGCCCACCGACAAGCCGAGATACCTTATGGGTGTCGGAACGCCCTGCAATATTCTCGAGGCGGTGCATCTGGGTGTCGACTTCTTCGATTGCGTCATGCCCTCCCGCAACGCCCGCCACGGCAATCTGTTTACCTGGCATGGCAAGATCAATCTGTGCAACGAAAAATATGCAGAGGACCCCAGACCCTTTGACGAGGGCTGTGGATGCCCTGCCTGCCGCAACTACAGCCGCTCCTACGTGCGCCATCTCATCAAGGCCAAGGAGGCGGTCGGCATGCAGCTGGCGGTCACTCACAATCTGTATTTCTACAACAATCTCACTCGCAAGATCCGAGAGGCGCTGGACGGCGGCTACTTCGAAGCCTTCTACCAGAAGTATCGCAATATTCTCGGTGAGCGCTTGAACGACTGAAACGGGGAAGCGAAAAATGATTAAAGCGGTCATTTTTGATATGGACGGCACGCTGTTTGACACCGAATCAGTCTATGCCGATGCTTGGCGACAGGCGGGGAGAGAACTGAACTTTGCTCCCATCGAGCAGGCCATCACGGCTTGTACGGGACGCAATGCCAAGGATACCAGACAGTATTTTGAGGACAATTTTGCCGACCTGATCTCGTATGACGAATTCATGGTCGTTCGCACCCGTTATTACGAGGCGGCCATTGCGGAGCGAGGGATTCCGCTCAAAGAAGGTGTGGTCGAGTTGCTGGATTATTTGAAGGCCAACGGCATCGGCATCGCGCTTGCTACGGCCACACGCACCGAGCGAACGCTGGACAATCTGGAGCGCACGGGGCTTCGTCCTTATTTTGACGTGCTGGTCACGGGCGATATGGTCGAAAACGGCAAGCCGCATCCCGAGACGTTTTTGACGGCGGCCGAGCGCCTTTGCGTGTTGCCCTGCGAGTGTATCGGGGTAGAGGACTCCTTCAACGGTGTTCGCGCCATCCGTGCGGCGGACATGTTTACCATTATGGTACCCGATACGGTACTCCCCACGCCTGAAATAGAGGCGCTCTTGGACGCTAAATGTGCGACCTTGCATGAGATTCGTCCCATCATTGAGAAAATCAATCAAAGCCAAATATAAAAACAAAGGAGAGTAGTGACATGATTCTTGAAAAGAAGCTGTTACAAGAGGTGCTGGCGGCAGCTATGACGACCGGCGCTGACTTTGCGGAGATTTATGCCGAGCGTACGCTCAACGACAGCGTACATCTGCTGGACCGCAAGATCGATCAGATTTCCAATAACGTCGTATCGGGCGCAGGTATCCGCGCTTTCAAGGGAACGCGTACCGTATACGCCTCGACGAGCGATCTGAGCCGTGAGGGCTTGCTTCGCTGTGCTCGTTCGGTTGCGGCTGCTATGGGTGAGGGCAACGCGCCCATTTCCATCTGCCTGACCGAGCGTATGTTCCCCAACATCCACCCCGCTCGCATCATTCCGTCCTCGGTAGAGAGCCGCGCCAAGATCGATCTGCTCAAGGCAGGCTGTGAGGCAGCACGCACCTACGACGATGCTATCGTGCAGGCAACGGGCACGCTGATGGGCGTTGACCACACCATTCTGATTGCCAACAGCGAGGGTCTGCTTACCTCCGACCGCCACATTCGCACTCGCATGGCTGTTCAGGCCGTTGCCAGCGAAAAGGGTGAGAATCAGAGCGGCTTCTACGGTCCCGGCCGTGGTATGGGCCTTGAAATGTTTGAATTTATCGATCCCGCTGAGATCGGTCGCACGGCCGCCGCACAGGCAATGGTCAATCTGCGCGCCGATTACTGCCCTGCAGGTAAGATGACGGTTGCCATTGAAAACGGCTTCGGCGGCGTTATTTTCCACGAGGCTTGCGGACACTCGCTGGAGGCAACCTCGGTTGCCATCGGTAACTCTGAGATGGCAGGCAAGCTGGGTCAGCAGATCGCCAACGAAAAGGTCACCGCGATCGACGACGGTACCATTCCCGGCGCATGGGGCTCGGTCAACATCGACGACGAGGGTACGCCCACCCAGCGCAATGTCCTGATCGAAAACGGTGTACTCAAGAGCTACATGATCGACCGCCTCGGCTCTCGCCGCATGGGCCTGCCTATGACGGGCAACAGCCGTCGTCAGTCCTATGCTTACGAGCCTACCTCGCGTATGACCAACACCTTTAT
>JAZLDE010000133.1:0-17857 GCA_045614625.1 Eubacteriales bacterium | reverse complement strand
ATGACGCTTGGCGAATTTTTCTCTACGCCCGAATTTGACGCGCTTGAACAGGAGATTTATTGAGTATGATGGTTGACGACACCGCGCTGATGCTCCCCGACGAACTGAATAGCCGGCCGTCGCTGTTGCACTTGGACACGGTGCCCGTCATGGGAAAGAATTTTGACGTGCTGCTGTTGCAAGCCGATGCAGTCGTATCTGCCCCGCGCGAAAAAGAGGCGCTTGGTCGGCGCGTGCTGGCGGCGGCCGGGGAACATTTGACTAGCCCCGACGCGCTTCTTTTCGCGGTTGCACTGCCTGAATACGATCGAGTCGCGCTGGTTGTGCCGTTGCCTGCCGCACCGAAGGGCGAGGCTGTGGTGCTGTTGCCCGATATCGGCGCGTGCAGTATGATGCGCGTGCTGCACCATGCTTTTGCTGATCAGGTCAAGCTGTGCGGCGAGACGCATGCGTATGGCCGCGAGCATGTTCGCGCGGCCGATGAAAACACTTATCAATATCTGCAAGCTCTGCTGTTTCGTTGCCGCCTTTTGCTTGGCGACGCGAGTCCGATCGCCATCACCGACCGCAAGCAGCTGTCGCATCAGCTGTTCGTGATCTTCCGCAGGATGGAAGCCTTTTTCGGCTTTGAATTGAACGACGCGGGAGCGCGCGAGTTTCCCGTGGCCTTTGCTTACGAGGGCACGTTTCACCCGACACGCGCACTGTGGATGTTGATGTGCCTGACGCTGGGTATCGTGCGCGGCTGTTCGAAACGGATGCGCGAGAGTATGCGGCTCGTGACCGATGAGGAGATGCTGCTGCCCATGCTGGAAATTGCGGCAGGCAACAAGACCCGATTGCCCGCCGAGTGGGAAGAGTGCCGCCGCATGGCCGAGCGCGAGGGGATGTTCTTTGAGGTGCGCCGCAAGCGCGACTGCATCCGCGTCCGCTTCTGCCCCATGACGCCTCATATCTCGCCGCAGGAATTTTATTCGGTTAAGACGATGGCGCCTATTATCGAGGGACTGCGTGAGACGACAATAGAATAGAAACAATAGAGACAATAGAATAGAAAAAAGCCTGACAGCGTCAGGCTTTTTTGTTAAACACGGTATAGATTTTGGTATGGCGGAGGGGAACGATCCCTCTTTACAATCGCCCTCGTGCGAATGAGGGTTACGCCATCTTTCCAGTCAATAGGTACAACGTTCACACACAATACTATTGACAGGATGGTACCCGCAACAGGAATCGAACCTGTAACTACCCCTTAGGAGGGGGTTATTATATCCATTTAACTATGCAGGCGTATGGGCGCACGGGGCGCCCGTATTTAATTGTCGGTCGCGGGGATCGCGGCCTTTTTCGCTTTTTGGTCCTTGATGAGCCAAGGGAGATAAGACAGGAAAAACATCAGCGTCACAACGGCAGCCATGACGATCAGGCGGACGACGAAGTTGGGGGGCAGAATGTCCAGGATGGAGGGCGTGTCCTCGGGGCGGGCCATAAACAGGTAGTTGGCACCGGGGCCGATGATGCGGTTGGCGGTGTAAGCAACAACGGCCAGTACGCACAGCAAAGAATACGATTTGACGGCCGAGCGGATCGTCGGGCGCATCTTATGTACGAAGATCATATAGAAAATGGCGATATAGCCCAGCGTGTGCTCACACCAGAATTGATAGTAGCGGAAGCGGGTAGGGCCGGTGTAGGTGATGACCGTCGGGGTGATCAGGGCAAAGATGGTGCCCGAGAACAGCCAGAAGTAGACGATGTCAAACAGCGACTGCGACTTGGTGACGACCAGATAGCTGCAAAAAATGATAGACCAGCCGCAAACGGTGATGGGCAGATGATCCACGGGGTTGGGGTTCAGATCGGGAACACCCACCAATCGCCAGAAATAGGACATCTCCGAGATGATCATGGCGAAGGCCAGCACAAAGCGAATGTTTTTTTCATTTTTCCATCCGCGCAGCTTGTCGCTGAAGCACCAAATAAGCAAGATGATAGCGATCATGAGCAAAATGGGAGCGAGGTGCGCGAATGAAAAATCGCGGAACTCGACCGTCTCACCCTTGCCAAAGAAATAATGGAAAAATTCTTTCATTGTGCCGTCTCCTTTTCGTGTCGTTCTTTCGCACAGAGCCATTATAGCACATCGCGCCGACAAAAACAAGCCACAGCGAGCAATTTATTTTGAAAAAAATGAGAAAAATGCTTGACAAGAGGGTTGCTTTGTGCTACAATATACTGCCGCATAATGTCGGGCCAAGCGTTTTGGGCGACCAAAACCCCCATCATTAGCGAGACTTTTGTGAAAGAGAGGTGCTTTTCGTGTTTGCTATTATCGAAACCGGCGGAAAGCAGTACAAGGTAATCGAGCAGGACATTATCTTTGTCGAAAAGCTCAATGTCAACGAGGGAGACGAAATCGTCTTCGATCAGGTCGTTGCTCTGTCGAGCGACAACGGCTTCAAGGTTGGTACTCCTGTTGTTGAGGGTGCTAAAGTAACTGCAACCGTTCTCAAGCAGGGCAAGAACAAGAAGATCTACGTTCTGAAGTACAAGTCCAAGAAGAACGAGAAGAAGAAGATCGGTCACCGTCAGCCCTACACCAAGGTGCAGATCACCAAGATCGAGGCATAAGTCCTCCGTTTGCACATGACGAAAATTGTGTTTTTCCACAGCGAGGGTCATTTTTACGGCTTTGAGGAGCAGGGGCACACCGGTTTCGGTGAGTCCGGAGAAGACATTCTTTGCTCTGCCATCAGTGCCATGACTATGCTGATCATCAACACTGTGTTGGTTTCCTACGCCACCGATTTGGAGTACAATATCGATGAGGAAACGACGAACATTTCGGTGCGTTGCCGCTCGGCTTTGCCCGACTACGAGGAGGACGAGCGTAAAAGCTACGCCATCTCGGGATTGTTCCACGGCTATTATCAGCAGATCAAGGATCTGACCGAGGAGTACTATCAGTACCTTGAGGTCGAGTTGGTTGAAAAGTCCTTTGACGAATGACCGCGTCCACCATGCGCCCTCGGGCGCGAACCACTAACATTGGGAGGTAAGAATGATGTTGAAGCTCAGTTTACAGTTCTTTGCTCACAAAAAAGGTGTCGGTTCTACCAAGAACGGCCGTGACAGCGAATCTAAGCGCCTTGGCGTAAAGAAGTCTGACGGTCAGAAGGTTATCGCCGGCAATATCATCATCAGACAGAGAGGCACCGCAGTTCATCCCGGCAAGAATGTCGGTATCGGTTCTGACGATACTCTGTTCGCTCTGATCGACGGTAAGGTTAAGTTTGAGCAAAAGGCGAAGGGCAAGAAGCAGGTCAGCGTTTACGCTGAATAATCTGCCCAAACAGAACGAGGATGCAAAAAATGCATCCTCTTTTGTTTTTTCCCTGTGCTGCAGGCGTTGACAGCCGTGCTGCAAAATGTTATAATAAACTGAATATTGTTGGAGAGGAGTGAGACCATGGCGATTGGAAAACGTGTGCTTTTTGTTTTGTTGCTGTGCTTGCTTCTCCTTTTTTGCGCTTGCGAAAAGAAAAAACCGTCTTTCCTTTCGGATACGGATCTTGCGCCCGTCGATCTTCGTGTGGCCCTCGGGGGCGAATGCCCCAAGGCGGAGGATTTTCTCTCGGACGATGCGCGCGCACGCTGTCGGCAAGAGGGCGTGACGGTTGAATTTGCCGCCGCTCCCGATTTTGAAATGACGGGGACGCATAAGGTGACGCTTCTTTTGCGCGACGGCGAAGGAAACGAGAGAGCGTTGTCTACGCGTATGGTCGTCGTAGAAGATACGACGCCGCCGACGCTTGTGGGCGTGAAGGAGATCTCCTCGCTTGTTGGCGAAGGCTTGATCCTGCGCACGGGCGTAAGTGCTACCGACGATTGCTTTGGCACGGTCAAATGGACGGTCGATGCCTCGGCGGTCAATACCGAGCAGGAGGGGCTGTATTCGGCCACCTACTGCGCGATCGATGCCAGCGGAAACGTGACGGAGCAGACGGTCTACGTTCACATCTGGGCCGAGAGAGTCACGGAGCCGCAGCTTTGGGACAAGCTCGATCCCGTGCTGGACGAGTTGATTGACGATAACGCTACCATCGAGCAAAAGTGCCGTGCCATTCACGCCTACGTGCAGGGCTCGATCGGCTATTTTCCCATTTCGGATAAGACCGATCCCGTGCGCGCGGCCTATCAGGCGCTGTTTGTCAAGGGACGGGGGGATTGCTACTCCTATTTTTCTGCCGCCATGATGATGCTGCGCCGCTGCGGCATTGAATATCTGGAGATCGAACGGACGCACGAGCCGGGCAAGGAGACCCACTTTTGGCTGATGGTCAACCTTGCGCCCGAAGGCGAGGAGGCAAGGTGGTATCACTTTGACCCGACCCTCGTCGACGGTGGCGGTGCAGCAGGTAAGGGGTGTCTGTTTACCGATGCCCAGTTGGATGACTACAACGCCGTCGATCCCGGTTTTTACGACTATAACAAAGCGGACTATCCGTCCACACCGACGGATATCATCACGCAGTAAGGAGGGCCTCGTGCGCATCAAAAACGTATTGCAATATCTGGAAGAGACCGCCGCGCGTCTGCCCGATAAGATCGCTTTTTCGGATGGAGAGGGCGGCGCGTCTCTGACCTTTTCCGCGCTGTTGGATGCCGCGAAGCGTATCGGCAGCGGGCTATGCCGTGCAGGACTTGCGGGCAAACGGGTGGCTGTTTTGATGGAACGCCATCCTGCCGCCATCGCCGCCATGCTGGGCGCAACTTATGCGGGGGCTATCTACGTGCCGCTGGACGCGACCATGCCAAGCGAACGGATTGCGCAAATTCTTTCCGGTTGCCGTGCGAGCGGATTGGTGTGTGACGAAAAAAATCATGCAACCGCCGCGTCCTTTGACCTGCCGACCATGCTCTGTGAGTCGCTTGCCGAGCAGGAAATCGACCACGCGGCACTCCATGCGGTGCGCACTCGTATGATCGACACGGATCCCATGTATATTATTTTTACCTCCGGCTCGACGGGGATGCCTAAGGGCGTAGTGGGATGTCATCGTGCCGTTATCGACTACGGCGAGGCGCTGACGGGCGCCTTGAACCTCGGTGAGAGGTGCGTGTTTGGCTGTCAGTCACCGCTGTATTTTGACGCGCCGCTCAAGGAGATCTTAACTACGCTGATGTGCGGCGCGACGACGTATCTTATTCCCAGAACGCTGTTTTCGTTTCCCATTCCGCTGATTGATTATCTGACCCAAAATGGCATTAATACGATCTGTTGGGTCTCCTCGGCGTTGGCTCATATTTCCACTCTCGGCGCGTTGAAAGCCAAGGTGCCACACACGCTGACGACGGTGGTATTTGGTAGCGAGACGCTGCCCGTATCGCATTATCGGGCGTGGAGAGACGCTCTGCCCGAGGCGACCTTTTATCAGCTGTATGGCCCGACTGAAGCGACAGGGATGTCGTGCGTATGGCGGGCGGACCGTGAGCTTGGCGGGGACGAGAGCATTCCTATTGGAAAGCCTTTGGACAATACCGATTTGATTCTGCTGAACGATGCAGGCGAGAGGATATTTTTTGAGTCGGGGCAAATGAGCGAAGTCGGAGAGATCTATCTGAGGGGCAGCTGCCTGACGCTCGGCTACGATCACAACGACGATGCGACGTCGTGCGCCTTTGTGCAAAATCCTTTACACAAAGCCTATACCGAAACAGTATATCGGACGGGAGATCTGGCCCGCTACAATGAGCGGGGAGAATTGATATTTTTGGGCCGCCGTGACGGCCAAATCAAACGCATGGGGCATCGCATTGAAACCGCAGAGATCGAATCCTGTGCCAATTCCTGCGAGGGCGTGGACGGCGCGGTTTGTCTTGTCACTGATCGGAATACGCTGACACTGTATTATACGGGAGATGCGCCGGAAGAGCGAGTGGTGGACAAGCTGCGGGCCCGTCTGCCGCGGTACTATTTGCCTTCGTGCGTAAAAAAAATGACATCCTTTCCCCGAATGGAGAATGGAAAGATCGATCGTCGGGCGCTGAGGGAGGAATAACGTATGGAACAAAAAATTATTGAAATATTGAAAACGATGCACCCCGAACTGGACGTTACGAGTGAGGTTTGCTTGGTGGATGACGGGGTGCTGGATTCATTGGATATCGTCACGCTGGTGACCGAACTGAACGCGGCGTTTGACGTGTCCATCCCCGCGCAGGAGATCTTACCAAGTAATTTTAATTCCGTGCAGGCGCTGGTTGAAATGCTTGAGCGCTTGGACGACGTGTAAGGAAGCGTTTTCTACCCTGACAAATCTTGAAGAAAGGAGCGCGCATCATGTCACTGTCTCTGTTATTTCTCGCTTTTCTTGCGGTGCTGGTGCCGCTCTATTTTCTCGTTCCGCGGCGCATCCAGTGGATCGTTCTGCTCGTCGGCAGCATTGCCTTCTATGCCTTCTCCGGCTGGCAAAATCTGTGTGTGCTGATCACCCTGACAATGATCACCTACGTCTTCGGCCACCTGCTCGGCCGCTCGATTAACCGCCAAAACGTCACGCTGGAACAGCACCGTGCCGACGGCTCGTGGGATAAGCCAACAAGAAAAGCTTACCGCGACCGTTGCGTCACACGCCGCAAAAGGCTGCTGATCGCTGCCGTTGCCGCCGATCTTGCTTTACTTGTCCTTTTTAAATATACCGCCTTTTTTGTCCGCACGTGGAATGATCTGACCGGCCTTGGCGCTCGCATTCCTTCGCTGATTTTGCCGTTGGGACTGTCTTACGTGACCTTTAGTGCGATCAGTTACCTGATCGACGTGGCGCGCGGACAACAAGCTTGCGAAAAAAATCCGTTGCGCTTTGCGCTCTTTACCTTCTATTTTCCCCAAATGTGGCAAGGCCCCATCAACCGCTACAGCGAGCTGGCTCCCGAGCTGTTCGGACCACACTCCTTTGACGGATCGCGTGCTATGCGCGGTGCGCTGCGTGCGCTGTGGGGAGGCGTAAAAAAGCTGGTGATTGCCGATACGGTGGCCATTGCCGTCACCGCAGTCATGCAGTCTCCCGCTGATTTTGGGGGTACGGGCGTGATTTTGCTCGTGCTGCTCTATAGCATACAGATCTACGCCGACTTTACGGGCGGAATGGACGTCTGCCTTGGCGTTTCGTCTGCGCTTGGCATCGATCTGTATGAAAACTTCGATCACCCCTTTGCTTCCTCCTCTCTGGCTGAATACTGGCGGCGCTGGCACCGCTCCATGGGCCGCTTTTTCACCGATTACGTCTTTTATCCGCTTTCGGTCGGCCGTCTTTCGCAAAGATTGTCCCGCTTGTCTCGCCGTTTGCCGCTGTGGATCGCCACGCTTGTCACCTGGGCGCTGACGGGGCTTTGGCACGGTGCGGGCTGGAATTTCGTCGTTTGGGGCCTTTGCAACGGCGCCTTTATGTTGATCTCGCAAGAGATGCGCCCCTTGCGTCGTCGCTTGGGTGAGCGCTTTCCCCGTGCGGCGGGTAGTCGATGCTTGCACACGTTTTGCTGTGTTGGCACCTTTTGTACCGTGGGGTTGTTCCGCACGCTGGACGTCTACCGAGGTGTCGGGCTGACGTTCTCTTTGTGGGGGAGACTCTTTACCCCCGCCGCATGGACAGGGTTGCTTGACGGCGCACTTTGGTCGTCGCTTAATATGAACACCGCGCAATGGGCGCTTATCGCGCTTGGCGTGATTTTGATGTGGACGGTCAGCCGAAAAACGCCGCGCGTGGGAGACAGCCAAGGCCTCTCTCTTGGCGAGCGGCTTATTCGTCGTCCGCTGCTGTGCGCAATCGTTTGCACGCTGATGGTCGTTGCCATTGTCGTCTTTGGCCGCTACGGTGTTGGCTATGACGCAATGGACTTTATTTACGGACAATACTGATATTTGATTGAAAGGAGAACGGGCAATGAAAAAGAAACAGTGGATATGCGCGGCGTTTGTTTTTGTCCTCATGACGGGTCTTATGCTGACCTTGGCGCAGGCGTTGCTCGTTCCTCACGATCGCGCAGCCAATCCGGAGGCATTTTTGCTGGCGGATTATATGGAGGCGGAGGTATCTGCAGACGAGGTCGTATTCCTTGGTGACTGCGAGGTGTATGAAGCCTTTTCGCCCGCGACGATATGGCAGGAATACGGCATCTCATCGCGCGTGTGCGGCACGCCTCAGCAGCTCATGTGGCACAGCTATGCAATTCTTGAAGAGGTGTTCAATCGTTCTTCCCCTCGCGTGGTGGTGCTTGGCGTGTACGGACTGATCTACAATGAGCCTCAAAGCGAAGCTTACAATCGCATGGCACTGGATCATCTGCCGACGTCGAAAACCAAATGGCAAGTATTGAATGACGCTATGACCGAAGGTGAGAGCAAGCTCTCTTATCTTGTTCCGCTATTACGTTATCATGATCGCTGGTCACAGCTTTCGCGGCGTGACGTAGCGGCGCTGTTCGAGAAGCAAGAGCCTGTTTCGGTGCGCGGATATCTCGTGCAAAACGGCGTGATTCCCGGAGTAGCACCCAGCCATGAGGGCGCGCTGCCGCCGAGCGAGTCTGCCTTTGGTGAGCTGGCGTTGGACTATTTCGATCGCATCGTCACGCTGTGCCGCGAAAACGGCGCGGCGCTGGTGCTGATCAAGGCGCCGACGGATTCTTGGCGCTATCCCTGGCATGACGAATACGAGGCAAAGGCGATCGCGCTTGCGGAAAAGTACGGTCTGCCTTACTACAATTTTTTGAATGATATTGGGGCTATCGGACTGGATTTTTCGACCGATACTTACGACGCAGGACTTCATCTGAACGTCTACGGAGCCGAAAAGCTGTCGGTCTATTTCGGCAAAATTTTGAAAGAAAATTATCAACTGACGGATACCCGTCTGCGCGATCATGATTACACCGTCTGGGCGGAGGATATTGCTCGCTATGAGGCGCAAAAGGCAAAGGAGGGGGCGGAAAAGTGAAACGAATGACACTTGCTTTGATGATCGTTCTTGTCCTGCTCTGCTCCTGCGCGCCTGTACCGGCGGATGAACCACGCGCTCTTTTCCTGCCTTATCGTGACGTCGAGCTGATGATTGGCATGGCGGCGGACGAGGTGATCGCGCAGCTGGGCGACGATTATACCATGACTGAGGCAGAGAGCTGTGCGGGGCAGGGGATGGACAGAATGTACACCTATCCCTCAGTGCGGCTGTACGTATTTGCCCCTGTGGAAGGCGTTGCTGTGATTTCGTCTGTGTCGTATATCGATGACGGAGTGACGACAGACGGCCTGCGTATTGGTAGTACGGCGGAGGACGTCGCGGCGGCCATGGGTGAGCCGGATGAGCAGAATGAGGCTCGGTTGGTTTATCGTTCGGAGGCTGCGGTGTTAACCTTTGGTCTTCGGGATGGCGTTGTGGTGAGTGTAGTGCTGGCGGGGTAGTGAAGGGGGAAAGAATAAAATTCCAACAACTTCTTCTTTTGACGCGCATACTGCTTCGCGCTGCGCTGTGCAGGCAAGGATGTCCTTTCTTTGTCACTGAACAAAGAAAGAACGAAAGAAAGTCAGCTTAAGGGCCTAATGCCCTTAAGAAACCCGCAAAACTTGTTGCTCCCTTTGCCTGCCGCGCGTGTTGACTACCTTGAAGCACAGCACAATCGATGGATATGTCTATCTCTTGATACTCTTTGCAGCGCGGCAATCCTAGGGAGGTCCCGGAGGGAACGTCCGGGCGTCTTTTCTTTCGCCATTTCTTTGCGACGAGGCAAAGAAATGGCAGCTTTGCTTTCACCGAGCGCGCGAAGCTGTGCGAGGCTGTAGGAGAAGTTGTTTGAACTTTGGCTTTCTCCCTTTTGCGAGGCACGACGCGCCGCGCCCACCCGTAG
This sequence comes from Eubacteriales bacterium, assembly GCA_045614625.1. Classification (GTDB taxonomy): domain Bacteria; phylum Bacillota; class Clostridia; order Oscillospirales; family CAG-272; genus SIG644. The sequence goes on along the minus strand of JAZLDE010000133.1, from coordinate 7,957 downwards.
AAGAAGTTGCTAAAAATTCAGCTATCCCAATGCTTTTCCCGCCAAATCCCTTGACAAACTATATAAAATATGATAAAATATGCTGAAATGCTATGATGAAGAAGCAAAGTGTCGAAACCTTACAGAGAGCGCAGGGGCGGTGGAACTGCGTAGCAGACGGCACGGCGTATCCCTTCTGAGCCGGAACGGTAAAATCGCGCGGAGAAATCTATCTCCGCAAAAGAGTAATCGAACCCGTCCCGCCGCGTTAAGGCGTACGGTGCAACGCAGTTGCGTTGGCACTTGAGTGGTGTCATTGACACAAAATGAGTGGTACCGCGGAAGGTTCTTCCGTCTCATGGTCGCGTGCGGCTGTGGGACTTTTTTTGTTTCCCGCCGCGAAACTTTATTCGTAAAAATAAAAACAAAAAGGAGAAAACAAAAATGGCAAAAGACTACAAAAGCACATTAAACATGCCCGTCACGTCGTTTGACATGAAGGCAAATCTGCCCGTGCGTGAGCCCAAAATGCTGGAGTACTGGAACTCTATCGATCTGTATAATAAAATGCTGGAGAACAACAAGGACAAGCCGTTGTTCGTTCTGCACGACGGCCCTCCCTTTTCCAACGGTAACATCCACATGGGCCACGCCCTGAATAAGATCCTCAAGGATTTCATCAACAAATCCCGCAGCATGATGGGGTATCGCGTGCCCTATATCCCCGGCTGGGATAACCACGGCATGCCCATCGAGTCTGCAATCATCAAAAAGAATAAGCTCAACCGCAAGGCAATGAGCATTCCCGAGTTCCGCAGTGCTTGCGAGGCTTTTGCTCAAGATTTCATCAATATCCAAAGAGAGCAGATGAAGCGTCTGGGTCTGACGGCTGACTGGGATCATCCCTACACCACCATGGCGCCTGCCTTCGAGGCGCGCGAGGTCAAGGTGTTCGGTGAAATGTTTAATAAGGGCTACATCTACAAGGGCCTGAAGCCCGTGTACTGGTGCCCCAAGGATGAGACAGCGCTGGCTGAGGCCGAGATCGAATACAAGACGGATAAGTGTACCTCCATCTACGTCAAGTTCCGTGTGAAGGACGATCAGGGCGTGTTGGCTGACGTATGCGATCTCTCCAAGACCTACTTCATCATCTGGACGACGACTACCTGGACGTTGCCCGGCAACCTGGCGATCGCCCTCAACCCCGTTGAAACTTACGCTGTTGTCAAGGCAAACGGCGAGTATTATGTGATCGCCGAAGCGTTGGTTGAGAAGACCATGGGCGAAGGCGGCGTTGAGAACTTTGAGATCGTTGCAACCTACCCCGGTAAGTCGCTGGAGTTCATCAAGACCCAGCATCCTTTCCTGGATCGTGAGAGCGTTGTCCTCATGGCTGATTACGTCACCATGGACAGCGGTACCGGTTGTGTTCATACCGCGCCCGGCTTCGGTGCTGACGACTATCAAACCTGCAAGCGTTACGGCATTGACATCATCGTTCCCGTGGACGATCGCGGCTACCAGACCGAGGACGCAGGCAAGTTCGCAGGCCTTTACTATGAAAAATCCAACGAGGCCATTCTTGCCGACCTGACTGAAACGGGTGCGCTGTTCGCCTCCAAGGAGTTCGAGCACGAATATCCCCACTGCTGGAGATGCAAGTCTCCCATCATCTTCCGCGCAACACCCCAGTGGTTCTGCTCGGTCGACGCCTTCCGCGCTGATGCGGTCAAGGCTTGCGACGACGTGACCTGGATGCCTGCGTGGGGTGGCGACCGCATGAAGCAGATGCTGGGTGAACGCGCCGACTGGTGTATCTCGCGTCAGCGCCACTGGGGTCTGCCCATTCCCGTGTTCTACTGTGAGGATTGCAAGGAGACCATCTGCACGCCCGAAACGATCGCAAAGGTATCCGACATGTTCGCCGAGCACGGCTCCAACTGCTGGTTCTCGATGGACGCGAAGGATCTTTTGCCCGAGGGCTACGTCTGCCCCAAGTGCGGCAAGACGCACTTTATCAAGGAGCAGAACACGCTGGACGGTTGGTTTGACTCGGGCTCGACTCACGTCGCCGTTCTGGATGATAAGGCTAACCCCGCATGGCCCGAGCACACCTGGCCCGCTGACCTGTACCTTGAGGGCGCAGACCAGTACCGCGGCTGGTTCCAGGCCTCTCTTCTGACCGCTATCGGTGCCAAGGGCGGCACGACCGCTCCCTTCAAGGCCGTTCTGACGCACGGTTGGGTCGTCGACGGCGAGGGCAGAGCAATGCATAAGTCGCTGGGCAACGGCGTTGATCCGCAGGATATGGTGGCCAAGTACGGTGCAGATCTCGTTCGTCTTTGGGTCGCATCCGCCGACTATCAGGTGGATGTCCGCTGCTCCGATAACATCTTTAAGCAGCTGTCCGAGGCTTACCGTAAGATCCGTAACACCGCCCGTATTATTCTCGCTAACCTCAACGGCTTCGACCCCGAAACGGACATGGTTGCCGTCGAGGATATGTACGAGATCGACCGTTGGCTGCTCTCCCGTGCCAACGAGCTGGTGCGTCGCGCCAACGAGGGCTATGAGAATTACTGTTTCCACAGCATCTATCACGATCTGACCAACTTCTGTACGACGGATCTGTCCAAGCTGTACGTTGATATCACCAAGGATCGTGTTTATACCGAGCGTGCTGATGCACCCGCTCGCCGCTCTGCACAGAGCGCGATGTATCTGGTGCTGTCTGCCATGACCCGCCTGATGGCGCCTCTGCTGGCCTTTACCGCTGAGGAGATCTGGCAGGCAATGCCCCATGCGGCATCTGATCAGCGCGAGAGCGTTTTCTTCAACGACATGCCTAAGTACGACGAGGCTCTGACCTTCCCTGAGCTTGCCGCTCATTGGGACGCGCTGTTCGTTCTGCGTGACGACGTGATGAAGGCGTTGGAGCTGGCCCGTGCCGATAAGAAGATCGGTAAGTCGCTGGATGCCAAGCTGACGATCTATACCCAGAGCGACGAGCAGATGGCGTTGCTGTCCTCCTTTGGCGACAATCTGAAGACGGTGTTCATCGTCTCGGGTGTCAAGCTGGAACAAAGCCCCGCTCCCGAGGGCGCTCTGACCGAGACCGCATCGGGGATTGCCGTGCTGGTTGAGGGTGCTGAGGGTTGCAAGTGCGACCGTTGCTGGGCTTACTCCACCGAGGGTAAGCAGGACGACGAGGGCTTCCTGTGCGCTCGTTGCTTGAACATTCTGGAGGGCTGATGCATGGCGGGGACGAACGAAAACAAGCGTCTTTGCATGCGCGGACGTCCTTGGCTGTGGCTGATCCTCTCGCTTGTCGGTGTGGCACTTGACCAGATCTCCAAATGGCTGTGCGTGCTCTATCTTGAGCCGGTCGGCAGTGTCACCCTTATTCCGGGGCTGCTCAAGTTGACCTATCTGCACAACGAGGGCGCGGCGTTTGGAAGTCTGTCCGATCACCGCTGGGTCTTTATGATCTTTTCGACCGTCGCCATCATCGGTGTGACGTTCTATCTTCTGTTTTTGTCCGAACAGAATCGCTGGATGAGAGCCTCGCTGGCTCTCATCATCAGCGGCGGCATCGGTAATATGATCGACCGCATCTCGCTGGGCTACGTTATCGATATGATCGACTTTTACGGCATTTGGCCCTACATCTTCAACGTTGCCGACAGCTTTGTCTGTATTGGTGCGGGCATGATGGTGCTGTACTGTGCCATGGAGTTGTACCGCGAATACAAGCAGAGCAAGGTGGCATCGAGCGGCGGCGTTTCGGTCGAGAGCGACGGTGAAGAGCAATGATCTACACGGTGGATGAGACGCACGCAGGTGTGCGCGCCGACGTGTTTACGGCGGAGGTGACGGGGCTGTCCCGCTCGGCCGCCGCAAGGCTGATGGAGGAGGGACACGTTCTCCTGAACGGCAAGCCCGTGACCAAAAACGCCAAGCTGTGCCCGGGGGATCAATTGGATGTTGAGCTTCCCGAGCCGGAGCCGACCGAGGCATTGCCTGAGAATATTCCGCTGGATATCGTCTACGAGGATGAGGATATCATCGTGGTCAACAAGCCCGTCGGTATGGTGGTTCATCCCGCAGCGGGCAACCCGAACGGCACGCTGGTCAATGCGCTATTGTACCATTGCGGCGATTCGCTCTCCGGCATTGGTGGCGTTATCCGCCCCGGTATCGTGCATCGCATCGACAAGGACACGAGCGGATTGCTCGTCGTCGCCAAAAACGACGCGGCGCATCTGTCGCTGTCCGAACAGCTCAAAACGCATACGGTCAGCCGTGTATACGATGCCATTGCGCTGGGCAACTTAAAGAATGATTGCGGTACGGTCGACGCGCCCATCGGACGACATCCGACCGACCGAAAGAAAATGGCCGTTCTGCGTGGTGAGGGCGTTCATGCCCGTGAGGCGGTGACGCATTACAGCGTGATCGAACGCTTCGGTAAAATGACGCACATTCGCTGTGAGCTGGAAACGGGGCGCACCCACCAGATCCGCGTGCATATGGCAAGCCTTGGACACCCGCTGCTGGGTGACGGTGTGTACGGTGGCGGCAATACTCGCTTTGAGGCCGACCATAAGGCCCTCATCACGGGCCAATGCCTGCACGCAGGCAAGCTGCGGCTGATCCATCCGAGGACGGGCGAGGCCATGTGCTTTGAAGCGCCTATGCCCGAGGAGATGGTCAAGTTGCTTGACATTCTGCGCCGTCAGGCACAATAACGTTTGATGAAAGGAGATAAGAGCATGAAGCGCTACGAGGGAATGATGATCGCAAGTGATCTTGACGGCACGTTTCTTGGTGCCAAGGGACGCGTCGTACAGCGCAACGTGGACGCCATTCGCGCCTTTTGCGCCGAGGGCGGACTGTTCACCTTCGCGACAGGACGTCATCACGACCATCTGCCCGAGGCTGTGCCCGGTGTAGAGGGCTTGGTCAATATGCCCGTGATTGTGGCCAACGGCTCGTATCTCTATGATTTTGGCGAGGAACGCGTGCTGGCAGAGGTGTTCATGGACGTAGATGCGTCTCGCCCCGTGCTGCAATTCGCACGCGCTAACTATCCTCGCGTCGGCTTCCGCGTGTCCACCCCACAGGGGTATTTGACCGACGGCCGTACGGACTACATGAAAAAATTTATCGATTACAGCAAAAAGCATCGTTCCTATCTCGTTGAGGTTGCGCCTATCGAGCAATGGATGCAACGCCTATGGCACAAGATCGTGTTCCAAGGGGCTTGCGAGGAGCTGGATGCGCTGTATGCTGATCTTATCGTCGAATTTGGAGAGGATGCCTTTGAGTACAACAAGTCTTCGGCGACGCTGTTTGAGATTCAAAAGAAGGGTTGCTCCAAGGGCAGTATGCTCAAGGCACTCAAGCATAGCTATGAGATTCTGACGGGCCATTCCGTCAAGGTCTTTGGTGTGGGAGATTATGAAAATGACCTTGCGCTGCTTGACGCGGCTGACGTGGCGGTTTGTCCTGCCAATGCGCATGCGGCGGTGAAGGGGATCAGCAATATGGTGCTGTGCTCTAACGACGAGGGTGTCATTGCCGATTTGATTGAGAGATTGTAATGGATAATAAAAATCGAGAGTCACATTCCGTGACTCTCGATTTTTGCGTTATTGGGGGTCGAATTATTTTTTCTCGGCGCGCGCTTATGCGCCTTTTCTTTTCAGCGTCATGGTTACTGCCGGTGCATTTCTCGTCTCGGGCGAGATGATAGTCAGCGTGCCGTCCTCGTTGATTGCGTAGGTCTCCTCCACCGCTTCCGGCTCCCCACGGCCGTAGTCGATCACGCGCAGCATGCTCCCGCGCCTTGTCGTATAGGTGAAAGTGTTGTAGGTGTCGGAGGCAGAGCGCATCTCGCCGTGACCGTTGCCGTAAAAAACGATAAACAGCTCGTTTTCAATAGGCGCGCTCACGCCGTCCTGTGTGACGTAAGAGATAATGACCCATGTGCCGTCCAGTGCCTCGTCGTATTTCGATGCGCAGCCGTACAGCGCGCAGGTGAGCAGGATCATACAAGATAAAAGCGCTGCAAGGACGCGGAGAATGTGTTTCATAGATTTACTTCCTTATGTTTCGTTGCGTACAGTATATCACATTTTTGCTCAAATGTATATAGGTGAATGAAAAAATATAAGATTTGCACGCGGGCGGATTTCTTTGTTGACAAACCGGAGAAATGTAGGTATAATAAATGTATCGATCAATCAGTAAACACCTTGCTGCTTTGGCAGGGCGAAAGGAGAAAAAGATGAAACTGACCAAGATTCTGTGTGCGCTGCTGGCACTGTTGATGCTGCTGGCCTGCGTGTCCTGCGACAATCCGCCACCAAGCGTAAAGGATCCCTCCGACGAGCAGGGAACAACGCCCGGCGAGCAGAATAAGAACGTCCTTTCCATTATCAAGAATGGCGTATCAGACTACGTGATGATTCGCAGCGATAATGCTAAGCCTGACGTAAGAGCTGCTTTTTCCAAGCTGGGCGAAGAGGTTCTCACAAAAACGGGCGTGAAGATCGAGATGGATACCGACTGGGCGGAAAAAGGCAGTAAGGAAATTCTGATCGGTAATACCAATCGCGAAGAATCCGCTAAGGCATTGCAGGATCTGGAGGACATGCAGATTCTTGAGGAGTTGGTCGGCGACGGCTTTATGATCCGTGTCAAAGGCGAGAAGCTGATCATTGTGGGCACCACAGACGAGGCTACGGTCTGCGGTGTGCAGTACTGCATTAATTTTTATTTAAAGGAAAATCAGGGTAGTTGGGATATTGCCAAGCCGCTTGAGTTCGTTGTTTCGCTTCAGGAGCTTTTGCTGGGACAGGATGTTGTCGGCTCGCCTTTGAAAAAGCAGTACAGCGATTACGTGAACACCTATACGGAAACGCCGCTGTTCAGCTTTGACGAGCTCGACGCGCCCGGTATTACGACCTACGAAAAGGTTGAGCTTGATGAAAGCTATCAGCTCGAGGGTGACGCTGCTTGGCGCTTTACCATTACCCGCGACGACAAGGAGTTGTCCCGCTTGTTCTGGGAAAATGGAAACGCCTTCTCCTTCGCAGTTGCCGACAAGCAGAAAACAACGCTGAAGTTCTGGCTGTTCGTTGATGACGTTGATAAGGTAAAATGCGACCACGATGACGTTTACGGTAAGCGTCAGGAGGGACAGGCCACCTTCTTCTTCCGCGTCTTCGATGATAAGGGGCGCGTTTATGCCTGGAACCATACGCTGACGGGCGACGGTTGGCACGAGGTTGAACTGACATTCAATATTCATAACGGCGTGGATGAGAAATTTGACTTTGAACATATCACCAGCTTTGGCGTTCTGGTGGCGGCAGATCAGGGAACCGTGATCGAATTTGACGATCTGCGCTTGGTCGAGTATGAGAGCGACCACGTGCCCGAGGCGGCGCCCGAAGGAGGCACACTCATCACCGATGCCGAGTACGATGCCTTTGACGGCGCGGTGATCCAGGAATGGTACGGTGCTTCGTACGATCTGGAAAACAAGAAGTTTGGCAATTCTTCGCTGCGCGTTGAGGGTGACGCCTCCGTTACCGACTTCCGCATCATTGTCAGCGATCTGAATATTCCGCTGAGTTATCAAAACGATACGTTGGTCTTCTGGGTGAACGTGGAGAATTTGGCCAACATGGACAATATCTTCATCGAGCTTAATCAGGTGCAGGATTCGCACGAATATGAAAAGTCTTTTACCAAGGCAGAACTGCAGCAGTATGGTCTGTCGACCAAAAACGGCGAGTGGTGCGAGATCGCCATTCCGCTTTCGGCCTTTGGCAAACATTTGAACGTCGAAAAATTTGGCGATGCAGAGGACATTACGCTGTATGCCTTCCGCTTCGTCGTCGGCGCGCACGGCAATAAGACCTACGTGGTTCATCTGGATCGCGTATATCTGACGAGCGAGCGGTGA
>JAZLDE010000132.1:0-19697 GCA_045614625.1 Eubacteriales bacterium | reverse complement strand
ACGGATGAAAATGGAATCGTTCACCCCATCAGCGGGGATACCGGTATTTTCATCTATCCCGGTTATCGTTTTAAGGCCATCGACGCTCTCATCACCAACTTCCACCTGCCCGAGTCTACCCTGCTCATGCTCGTTTCGGCCCTGTACGACAGAGAGCATATGCTCAAGGCTTACCGCACGGCGGTGGAGGAGAAGTACCGATTCTTCTCGTTTGGCGATGCGATGTTTATTGAATAATTCTCAAAACAAACGGATTTCAACCATCCGTTTGTTTTTTTATCTTGACAAATCCTCCCAGCCATGCTACAATAAAACCGTGGATCGGGGACGGCACCCATAACAAAAAACAGCGTTCACAAATCAAATATCGCAAATCTATGAAAGAGGGGAAGACACCCATGACAAAAAACGTAACTGTCGTAGACGAGCAAGGTAATCAACATGGAGCGACCTACCCGAAACGGGCGAAAGGTCTTGTAAAAAACGGCAGGGCACGCTTCGTCGATGAAAATACGATATGCCTTGCGTGCCCTCCGAATCAAATTTTGGAGGATACAGAAATGTCTGAGAATATCAATATGAACGAGAATACCAATCAAAACAACGTCTTAACTGAAAAAGAAGTTTTTGACCAGATCGTGCTTTTGCAAAATCAGCTGACCGAGCACTCGACCACATCGCTGTACCGTCTTGGTGAGGCTATTTCCTACGCACACGGTGAAGGTGAGGACGCGCAGATCAGCGACGAGCAGGTGGCAAACATCTGCGCCGTGTTCGCACAGCGCGAGGAAACGCTACGCGAGATGCTGGAGCTTTACAAGCGGATGTATAGCGATGTGCGGCAGGAGAAGCAGAGGGACGAGCCGCTCACGCGCGACGATAAGATCGAAAAGATCACCATGATCCAACACTCAATTTTGGATATCATGCAGAAATATCAAAGCGAAGAGAATTTTGCGGATATGGTCATCGAGGTAAAGAATCGCCTTGATGCACTTTGTACCGATATCTTGGCAGATAAGCTTTGATGTCATCGGTTGCAAAACAAAAAATTATGGGAGAACCCCTCGTGGGTTCTCCCGTTTTTGTTTGGTAATATGTTTTGTAACGGGCGATCAATGATCGCCCCTACGTTCATGGAGAAGAAGGGGAAGGGGCCCCACTTCTTGCGGCAGTACCTATGGAATAACGCAAGAACATTCCCTTTTTGCCAATCACATTTCCCTTAAAAGTTCTTGAGGGGAGTTTGAGGGGAACTTCTTTCAAGAAGTTCCCCTCAAAAAAATACTTATGCCTTTTTCTTATCAATCAGTCTGTGCACAAACTTCACAATCTCTACGATGGGGATGATGCACAGGCCAAGGCCCATAGCGATGAGATACTCGTCGATGCCGATAGCGACCATACCAAAGATGTTCGCGACAGGCTCAATGAGAACGACCAGCGAGGTCAGGATGAGCGAGAGCAGACCCGCGCCCCACAGCCACTTGTTCTGGCCCTTGAGCGTGAAGATGGAGCCGCGCAGAGAGCGCATGTTGAACGAGTGGAATACCTCGCACATCGCAAGCGTTAAGAACGCCATGGTCGTGCCGTGAACACTGTCGGTGATCTCAAAGTTGCCCGTTTCGTACCAGTGGCCGACGAAGTAAGAGGCCATGGTGATGATGGTAACGAGAATACCCTGATAAGCAACGGCCGCGCCCAGACCGCCTGCAAAAATACCTTCCTTAGAGTCGCGGGGCTGACGCTTCATGACATCGGCCTCGGGCTTTTCCATGCCCAGCGCAAGAGCGGGGAAGCAGTCGGTGATCAGGTTGATCCAAAGCAACTGAACGGGCTGGAAGATGGTAAAGCCAAGCAGCGTTGCAAAGAAAATTGCCAGAACCTCGGAGAGGTTGGATGCGAGCAGGAACTGGATAGCCTTGCGGATGTTGTCGTAGATACGACGACCCTCGGCGGCGGCAGATACGATGGTAGCAAAGTTGTCGTCGGCCAGGATCATGTCGGCGACGTTCTTGGTAACGTCGGTACCCGTGATGCCCATGCCGATACCGATGTCAGCATTCTTAATAGAGGGCGCATCGTTGACGCCGTCGCCCGTCATTGCGGTGACCATGCCCTTCTTGCGCCAAGCGTTGACGATTCTCGTTTTGTGCTCGGGCTGAACGCGGGCGTAGACCGAATACTGCTCAACGGCACTTTCAAAGTCTTCGTCGGAGATCTTGTCAAGCTCCGAGCCCGTGATAGCCTGCTTGGCATTCGTAATGATTCCCAACTGCATGGCAATGGCCACGGCGGTATCCTTGTGGTCACCCGTGATCATGATGGGGCGGATGCCGGCGGAGCGACACTCGTCGATGGCGGGCTTGACCTCGGGACGAACGGGGTCGATCATGCCGACCAGACCCACGAAGCAAAGATCGTTTTCAACCGCGTCAGATTCGTAAACCTCGGGCTCGGCAGACAGAGGCTTGTAGGAGGCGGCCAGCACGCGAAGCGCACGATCGGCCATGCCCTTGTTTGCGGCGAGGATCATCGCGCGGGTGGCGTCGTTGAGGGTGATGGTCTTGCCGTCCTTGACCAGCGCCGAGGTGCAGCGCTTGAGGATCTCGTCGGGTGCACCCTTGGTGAACTGAACGAGCGAGCCGTCAGCCGTTTTGTGAACGGTGGTCATCATCTTACGCATGGAATCGAAGGGAACCTCGCCCACGCGGACGTATTCGTTCTTTTGATCGTTCTTATCATAGCCCAGCGACTGCGCGTAGTTGACGAGCGCGCACTCGGTGGGCTCACCCACAGCCGTGCCGGCCTCGCGGTCAAACTCAGCGTCCGAGCACATGGACATGGCGGTAGCGAGCAGTACCTCGTCCTCACCGTAGTGCTCAACGACGGTCATCTTGTTCTGGGTCAGGGTGCCCGTCTTGTCGGAGCAGATAATCTGGGTGCATCCAAGCGTTTCCACAGCCGTCAGCTTGCGGATGATGGCGTTCTGCTTGGACATATTGGTGACACCGATGGACAGAACGATGGTAACGACGGTTGCCAGACCCTCAGGGATCGCGGCAACGGCCAGCGAGATTGCCAGCATGAAGGAGGAAATGATAGGCTCAAAGGCAAAGGAGCCGTGACGGAGGAGCTGAACGGCAAAAATAACAACGCAAATACCAATGACAAGGTAGGTCAGGACCTTGGAAAGACCTGCCAGCTTGATTTGAAGCGGCGTTTTGCCTTCCTCGGCATTGGCCAGCGCATCGGCGATCTTACCCATTTCGGTGTCCATGCCTGTGGCGGTAACAACGGCCTTGCCGCGACCGTACACGACGGTCGAGCCCATGAATACCATGTTCTTGCGGTCACCGAGCGGTACGTCACCGTCGGCATTCGCAGTCAGCTCGTCTACCTTTTTATCTACGGGAACAGACTCACCCGTCAGCGCGGCCTCCTCGATCTTCATCGAGGCGCACTCAATGATACGGGCATCGGCAGGGACGGAGTCGCCTGCTTCAAGTACGATGATATCACCGACAACGAGGTCCTCGCTCTTAACGGTGATCTGCTTACCGTCGCGGATGACCTTGCTGGTTGCCGCAGCGATTTGCTGTAGTGCCTCGATGGCTTGCTCGGCCTTGCTCTCCTGGAACACGCCGAGAATGGCGTTGATCAAAACGACGGCGAGAATAATAACGACGTCGGCAGGGAATTCCCAGTGGTTCTGTGCGACACCGTTGTAGATCTCAAGCCCTGCGCTGATAGCGGCTGCAACGATCAGGATGATCGTCATAGGCTCAGCGAGCTGCTTGAAAAAGCGGTGGATGAGAGACTCTTTCTTTCCTTCGGCAAGCTTATTCTTACCGTTGCGTTCCAGACGAGCCTGCGCTTCACTTGCCGTAAGACCGTTTTCGGTGCTTTGCACGTGCTGCATGACGTCCTTTGTCGAGGAACAATAGAATTTCATGGTGATGCGTCCTTTCTTGTATTTATGTTTATTTTATTATTGTAACCTGAATAAAAAGACCTATGTACAGAGGTTTACTGTACATAGGTCTGGTCATTTCATTTAAGCCAAGCCAAACGGCCAGGATGTTGACTTAAACCGCACAAGCATGTGCGCTGACTACTCCCCTATGATGGGTATGTGTTCAACGGATGGCATTATACCATATAATGCCACGCTTGTCAAGGGCTTTTGGAAAAATTACATACCGAGGGCTGCTTTGGTAGTGACGTAAACGAGGTCGATGTGGCTGTCGTAGGTGGCGGCACCGTTCGCCGTCAGTACGTAACGGAAGTTGCGCAGCGTGATGGTCTCTCCGTCGCCAAACTGTTCGGGGCGCAGATTGCGGCGCATATCTGAGAGCGGGATGACCAGCTTGCTCCACGTGTCGCTTTCGACCATGCCGTAGTGTGCGAACTTTGAACGGGGAATGCTGATCTCGTACTCGTGAACGTCCTGTACCTCATTGAGCTCGATGAAAATGCTGTTGACGGTATTCAGATCCTTGATTTTGGCCCAGACGATCAGCACGTCATCGGCGTGCGTGATGGGAATGTTCAAATTGGTGACGTTGGTACGGAAGTCGTTGACCGTGGCGTCTCCGATGCAACGAAGCGATGACTTGCCGTTCATTTTGTCGGTTGTATCAAAGGAAGCACCGTACCATTCCTGAACGATAGCACCATCCAACGCGTCGTATTCGCTCTCGGTGATGAGTCGACCGCCGTCGGGGGCGGCCACAGGGATGTAGTCGGTCTGATACTCGACGACGCGCAGGTCGTCCAGCTCGATCGTCGTACCTGCATGACCGTTGAACATCATATAAAAGCCGGTGATGTGGTGCATATCAAAGTCGGGAGAATATCCGTTGTGAATATTGAAGGACAGCTCAATTTCGTGCCAGCCGTCACCCGTCAGCGTGTGATTCCAGCAGTACTGACCGCCGTTTCGGTCGATCACACGGAAAAAGAAGGTCGCCTGTCCTCCCTGCGCGCCGTAGATGGAATCGTGGTCGCAGACGATACCGTCCGTCGAGTCGATGAACAGCCACAGCTTGAGCGTCGTTTTTTTGCGGTCGGTGACGCAAAGATCAAACTGCTTCCCATCGGCCCAGCACATTTGCTTCAGTCCGTTCGTTTCCTCGGTCAGCGTCCAACGGAGTGCGCCCGTGCCCTCGATCTGCGTTTCGGTGTCAATGGTTGCCTCCTCAACAGCACAAAGACCTGGAAGATCCAGTCGATCAAAGCTGATGAGCTGACGCTGGGTATAGTTGGAAACATAATCGCTGTACATGCGCTTGAGCGGCGAGCCGATCGTGCGCGTTTTCAGTAAGGTTTGTACTCTTTCTGATAGTGCCATGAGCGTGTGCCTCCCTACTTTAATATTGATTTACATATTCCATTCCATGAAATTCAGCGCGTTACCCGCTTCGTCGACCGTCGTGATTGCATAGGGGGACGTGGGTGCGTTGATTGTTTTGTCAAGCAAGTGCAGAGCATTCTCTCCGCTCTTTCCTGCAGTTTCAAGATAACGGACGATGGTGGCGTCGTTATCCTCAGCCTGTTTGATGGCGGTGATAATGACGTTGTCGGCACAGCCACTCAAGCCCTCGTAGCGCTCGGCGAGCGGGCCGTGATGGAAGGTGTCGTTGACGGCACGCAACGGCGCCTGCAGTAAGGCTGCGCGGCGGTGAGCGTCAGCCGCTGTGGTGTAGGCAAACAGCGTGTAAGAGAAATACTGCGGGCCTCTGTCCATGTAGTGGCAATGGCTGTCGCGGTAGGGCTGACCGTAGTGGTCGGCGTAGATCGCGCCGCGCTGAATCGTCATGCGAACGGTATCCGCAGTGGAATCATAGCCGTACTTATTGGTGTTGGCCACGCAAAGACCGTTCGACGTAAACCACTTACCAAAGGGCTCCTCGCCCTTGCAAAGTTCTCTTGTCACCGTGCCGTAGGGGATCTCGCAAGTAATGCTGTCCTTGGCGGGGAAGGTGAATTTGAGTGCCTTGTGGCATTCTCTGAAATCGACCTCACAGCGCACGCCTACCTCGTCACTGCCTGCCTTGAGAGTGTAGTAGCGAGTCAGGGTAGAATCGTTGTAGCTTGTGGTTACGCACAGCGTCGCACATACCGTGCCTTGCTCGACGACCTTGAACTGCGGATTGCCAAAGCTACCGCATACCTCGCCCAGATCATCATAGCCGTGTGCCCAAGTGTCGCACGCGGTCTCGTCCGTGACGATGGTGCTCATGCCGCCTTCGGCAATGACACGACCGCTCTTTTTATCCGTGATACGGCTGATCTCGCCGCTCGTGGGATCGAATTCAACGCGCAAGAGATCGTTCTCAAGGCTATGCTCGGTGGCGATCAGCTGGGAAAATTCCTTCTCCGCGGGCGTGAGCGGGAAGACACGGTAAACGCGATAGCCAAACGCAGGAATCTCGACGGGGAAGGTGACCACGTAAATGTCACCTCCGTTGAGATGCTCTCCGCGGATATTCTGGAAGGGGATCTCGTTGCCCTCATCATCGGTCACGCGCTTGGCGCTGACGCGTACGGTCACGGTGTCCTTGACGGGGAAGGCGTGCTGATTGAAAACAACAATGGGCATGCCCAGCTTTTCATGCTCCCAAACGAGGAAGTGCTCCATGCCGAGCAGCTTATAGCCCGTTTCCGAGCCAGCGCCCGTGTCGATTTTGCGGCAGATGGCCTGCAGCGCACCGTTGATGGCCTGCTCGGTAATGCTCATGGTCTCGCCGTAGAGATAAGACGCGTCTGTGTAGGCACTTTCAATCGAGCAACCTGCAAGAATGTCGTGGAACTGATTGAACAACACGTTCTTCCAGCCTTTGTTCAGCTTCTTTTTGGGGTAAGGGTAGCCGACGAGGTGGTTGGCCAGCGTGCAGAAACGCTCTGCCGCCAAAAGGTTTTCCTCGCAACGGCGGTTCATGGTTTTGACAAACGAGGTCGCGCTGTAGCAGCCGCGTGCGTGATGCTGAAGCTCTTCGTTGACCACGGGCAAATCAGACTTGTCCACGTCAGCAAAATACTCGTCTACCGTGGAGAACAGATCGTCCGGTTCGTTCTTGCCCTTGATGTAATCAATGGTTCTTGCAGTGGGTCCGCCGCCGTGGTTGCCGACACCAAAGAAGGCCATACGGGGTTGACCGTCCTTTTTGATCTCCTCGCGGATCTTATCCTCCAGATCGGTTTGATTCTCGTCCAGATTGTAGCAATCGTGGATGCGGAAGGCGGTGACGGCACTGCCGTCGGCGCTCTGCCAGCGGAACAGGTCGAAGTCCTGCGCCTTTTCGTGAGGACCCGGACGCATATATACGTAGTTTTCCATACCGCCTGCGCGCAGGATCATGGGAAGGGAGGCGTTATGACCGAACGAATCGACGTTGTAGCCACTCGTGGCGGTAACACCGAATTTATCCTTGAAATAGCGTTGGGAGATCAGGGTATGACGGGCAAAGCTCTCGCCCGCGGGAATGTTGCAGTCGGGCTGTAAGAACCAGCCGCCCGTGATGTTCCAGCGACCCTCCTTGACTCTTTGCTTGATCTCTTCGAACATTTCGGGATCGCTCTTTTCGATCCATTGATAATACACCGCGCAAGCACTGGTGAATTTGAAATCTTCCGTTTCCTTCATGCGGTCAAGCGCGCTTCGATAGGTGGCAAGCACCTCGGAATAGCCATCCTGCCAGCGCCACAGCCAGACAGGGTCAAGATGCGCGTTTCCAATCCAATACATTTTTTTCATGCGAACTCCTTTTGGCCCGAACCGTATTTTGCGAGCCGTGGAAATTTTAGGTACTGCTATTATACCATACTGTTCTGTATTTTTCAATAATAAAGATTGTCTTTTTTTACAAAACGCTTGCGCATTTTTTTAGATTTGTGTATCATAAACTACATGCCAACGCTGCTTTAATCCTATTTGACGCAGGTGTAGGCCTGACCGTAAAAAATGACGAACTACAGCGAAGAAGGCACGCCCCGAGGCGTGCCTTTGTTGTTGTCGTTTTGTCAGCTCAACAGCTTTTTCTTTTTACGTTCTACTTCTAGGACCGCGGCGTCTTCTTCTTTGTAGCCCCATTCATCCTTGATGCAAGCGATCATTCGATTATACGCTTCAATCGCCTTTTCTTTTTCTTCGATGATCGTATAGATCGTGGCGATTCCATCCAATGCGTCTGTATATCTCGGCTTGCTTTTTTCATCTGCTGCCCACGATGCCTCATAGAATTCGATTGCTTTGTCATATTCACATTTTCTTGCATGGTATTGTGCGCTTTCAAACAAAAATCCGCTGTGATTTGAAAATTCCTTCAAAGCAAGACCCATGATGCGGTCCGCTCTTTGAACGTCATATTCAGCCAGAGCAATATAAGCTTCGTAAACGGGAACCAAAAACGGCTTGTGCGCGGGGATCGTTTTATACTCGGTCAAATATTTGCGTGCCTCAGCGGTACGGTGATCCGCAATCAAATTATCCATGACCTCATAATAGGGCAACGGCGTTTTGGGCGAGATTGTATCGCTCTCAATGACGGTTTTATAGAAATTAATCACGTCCGTATGATTTGCGATATTCCAATCCCAGCAGTCAGCGCCCTCTGCTTTTTGCAAAAGCCATTGACACTCCTTCTTTTCAGGCGCTATAAGAATGGCTTCGCGGGCATACTTACTTACCTTTTTGGAATCCGACTCCATGCGGTGATGATAAAGATGTGCCAACAGACTCAAGATCCTTCTTTTGTCATCGTGCTCCCCAATCAGATTTTTCAAAAAGCTCTCGTATTCGTGGAAAGCACTATCCGAAAATTCTGCTTCAACGTCAAGTCTTTTGGTAATCCGCTGCAATTTCTGATCTGTCGTTAAGTCAAAAAGCTCGTCGATGGTAACGCCAAGCTCACTTGACAAAAGCGGCAACAAGGATATATCCGGCATGGTAACGCCCGTTTCCCATTTTGATATGGATTGTGCACTGACGCTGAGCTTTGTGCCAAGCTGCTCCTGCGTTATTCCTGCTTTCTGTCGTAGCTGTTTGATTTTATTTCCAATATCCATATGTGACCTCCTTGGGGTAGTGAAAGTAGTTGGTCAAGTACTTGATGTCCTTATTATAGCACAAAAAGAAGTGTCAAGCAATAACGCATCTTTCGCCTCGACTCACCTGCCGGTTGATTTTTTGTGGATGGTAGCTGTCAGAGCACTCATGTGCATCTGGAAAAATGATTAAAATATCGAAAAAAGTTGTGAAAATTGTTGACATTTTCAAAAAGAAGAGGTAAACTATTTGTGATAGTTTACAACTAAAAAGTAAATATCAAAGGAACACAATACAAACGGAGGTAACAATATGAAAAAAATGATTGCTTTGTTTCTTTTGGCGGCACTTTTGCTGAACTTCAGCGTTCTTCCTGCTTTTGCAGAAGAAGAGGCAGACGCAAACGAGCCTGTTGTTTTGATTGAAGACGACATGATCGCCAACAAGGGAAGCACGAAGAGCTACCTTTCGAGCGGGACGACCTGGATCGAGCAGGATTCGATGCTCGAATTGGGTGAGGATGCCTACCTTGTCTATAAGGTGACCGCTCCTGCAACGCAGGGCATCAACTTCCGCATCGATTTTAAAAATTTGAACGATGAAGAAAACGGTGGTATTCATCTGTACAGCACGCAGGCCAAGCTGGCTTGCTACGTTACCTCCAAAGAGCCTGCAGAGGACTTTGCGGGCGATGTTAGCGAATGGAGCATGGTAGTTCCCACGGAAAAGCTGGCCGAGGATACGTATTCTTACACCTACGCTGTCGATTCTGCCTCCGGTTATGAAGAGGAAAAAACGATTTACGTTTGCTTCAAGTTTGCTGCGAACCATCCCTCCTATGAGGGCGAGGAGAACTGGAACAGCAGCGCATGGATCGAAAAGATCACCGCGACGACCGTTCCTTACACCGGTATTCTGGTTTACGATGGATCCGATCATTCCGCATGGGAGACCGGTACCGAGGATACCGAGACCCTTGCCGAGGGAAGTGAAGACAAGGCTGCGATCTGCTACGACTTTTCCAAGCCCGCAGGTGGTGTAGGCGCCGAGGAGATCATGGCCGTTTACAACCCTGATATGCAGGGCAAGAGCTATGACGTTTCCGACATGGACTTTATCGTTTTCGATATCTACGTTACCGAAAAGCTACTGGTTGCAAGAACCGAGTTCTGCTTGGAGCTGGGCTCCGCGGGTATGCCCGACGAGCAGGAGCATGAATACATCGGTTGCTTTGGCGGTCTGGGCGACGGCTGGAATACGGTCGTTGTTCGTCTGGGCAGCTTCCAGTCCAAGAACATGGATCTGACCTGCTTTAACTATTTCCGCTTGTATAACACCAGCCCCACTACCTCCGATAAGGAATTTGTCTTGAAGATCGACAATATTCGCTTTGAAAAGGCAAAAGAGTTGGAGAGCGACTACGATGGTCCTCTGGAAGAGCATCTCTTCTTTGTCCTGGACGATGATACCGAGTCGGAATACATGATCAGCAACACGGCACAGGCCAGCGGTACTGCCTTCTGGTTCTGCGATACCAATTCCGAGGTTGTTTACAAATTCAGCGTAACCAATCGCTACAGCGCCAATAAGGTGCTCTTTACCGCTATGCTCAGCCAGCAGCTGCTGCTGCAGGTTTCGCAGGACGGTGAATCCTGGGAAACCGTATATAAGTATGAATACGATCCTGCGGGTGTACCTCACCAGGGTCTTGAGAGACAGATCATGGAATTTGATCTGACCTCCTATCTGGATCTTTTGAGTAACCCGGACGTATATATTCGAATTGCCGATGCATACCCCTCCAACGGTTGGGGCGGCACCATTCACTCCGACATTCCTACTACGCTGGCAGTTCAGTACACCGAGCTGGCACCCGAACAGTGGGACGAGCACGAGAGTGCCGCTGACGAGCGTTCTATCTCGTTTATGACCTGCACCAAGCCCTTTGGTTCCTTCATCAACGATCTGGCTGTCAAGACGGCAGGCTATTCCTCGCTGATGCTTACGATGCAGGAGAACAGCATCAATGACACGACCTTTGCTACTCCCATTGATGCTACCGGCTACGATGCCCTGGAGTTCGATCTGTATGTTGCCAATCCCGCACTTCTCAAGGCAGAGTTTGCAGATACCGGTATTGAGCTGTCCTCTCAGGGGACCTGCGACGACGGTGAGCTGAGCTGGACGATCGCTGATCTCGTGGCTTCCCATAAGATCAAGGAAGGCTGGAACCATATCACGTTGCTTTTCCGCGACGGTAAGCTTGACAGCAAGACTGCAGAGTTTGATCCCTGTGCGATCAACTACTTCCGCATGTACTTCGTGGGTACTCCCTCGAAGTACCAGGGGGCTACGCTGGGTATTGACAACGTTCGCCTGACCAAGGCCGCCGCTGAGCTGGACGCTGAGCAGGCTCGCAAGGACCAAGAGGCAGCCGACGACGTCATTGAAAAGATCGAGGCAATTGGTGAGGTTACGACCAAGAGCTCTTCCAAGATCAAGCGCGCACAGAAGGCTTACGATAAGCTGACCGACGCACAGAAGGCACTGGTTACCAATTACCAGGATCTCGTCGATGCAACCGCTAAGTATGAGGAGCTGACCAATCCTCCCAAGGAAGAGGATCCTGATCAGAAGCCTGATGATACGGAACAGAAGCCTGATGATACGGAGCAGAAGCCTAATGACACGCAGAAGCCCGACGATGAGGGCTGTGCATCCGTCATGACCCTCGGCGCGGCATCCATGATGCTGATCGCCGCCGCTTGGGTAACGCTTGCTACTCGCAAGAAGGAAGATTGATTCCATAAGCCCAAATTAAAATAAGTAATTGGAATGAGTTCAGCACAGCGTTGGACTCATTCCTTTTTTTGCCTGCGTATTAATAAAAATTATGACGTTTTTTCTTGATTATATGCGAGATTTGCGGTATAATCAATATATTAACTACGTATCTATCCCATGAACGCGGATAAAACCAAATTACGCAACCGGAGGTTATCTATGTCTATCCGATTTGACAAACAAAAGAAACGCTTCGTGATCAACACCAAGCACTCGACCTACGCCTTTGAGGTCGTGATGGATCGCTATCTTTACCATACGTATTACGGTAAAAGAACGAGCGTGCTGCCCGATCCCTCCTATCAGGTGATTTCCTTTGCACCCTATCTTGAGGGTTATGACGAGAGTCGCTCTCTCGACGTGCTTCCGCAGGAATGCTCGTTTTACGGCTCGGGCGATTTCAGACCCAATGCACTCCGTCTGAATAGTGACGGAACGGGCGTTTGCGATTTTATCTATGATTCCTACCGTATTTTCAACGGCAGGGTAGCGCTGGACGGGCTTCCTGCCGCACGCGCGGATGAAAACACCAGAACGCTGGAGATCACGCTGCGCGACGACGTATGCGGCTGCCGTTTGAAGCTGTACTATACCGTATTTGCCGACGTGGACGTCATCAGCAGATATATGGTGATCGAGAATGTGGGCAAGAATAACGTGAAAATCGAAAAATGCATGCCGTTGATGCTCGATCTGAACCGATCGGACTTTGATATGATCTCGCTGTATGGCTCGCATTGCAGGGAAGTCAACTATCAGCGTGCGCCCCTCCATCACGGCACGCAGTCGGTTTATTCCAAACGCGGCGCGTCGTCGCATCAGTACAATCCCTTTATTGCCCTTTGCTCGCACAACGCCAACCAAGAGCGCGGTGAGGTCTATGGCTTCAACTTTGTGTACTCCGGCTCCTTCCTTGACGAAGTGGACGTGGATCAACGAGGACACACCCGCGTGCTGATGGGACTTGGCAGCGATTGCTTCTCGTATACCCTTGGCGCCGATGAGTGCTTTTGCTCTCCCGAGGCGATCATGACCTACTCCTCGACGGGAATCGGAACGATGACGCATCATATGCACGACTTCGTGCGTGCCCATATCCTGCCGCCGAGTGCGCTTGCACCTCATCCCGTTGTGCTCAACACGTGGGAAGCTTGCTATTTTGACATTGATGAGGATCGTCTCGTTCAGTTTGCCAAGCAGGCGGCGCAAACGGGTTTTGATATGCTGGTCATGGACGACGGCTGGTTCGGCATGCGCAATCACGACCGTGCAGGTCTTGGTGACTGGTACGAAAACAAAAACAAATTCCCCAGCGGCCTCGCCAGCTTCGTTTCGAAAATCAAGGCGGAGGGAATTCAATTCGGTATATGGGTCGAGCCCGAGATGGTCAATCCCGACTCAGAGCTCTATCGTGCGCATCCCGAATGGGCGCTTCGCGTCAACGGACGCGAGCCGTTGCGCTCGCGCCACCAGCTTGTGCTGGATATGTCCAATCCCGACGTCGTGGATTATTTGATCGCGCAGTTTGACAAGACCTTCAAGGGCATTGAAATTGATTATTTCAAATGGGATATGAACCGCCACATGAGCAACGTCGGCTCGGCCGCATGGCCCGAGGATAAGCAAGGAGAGATTTTCTTCCGCTATATGAAGGGAGTTTACCGTCTGTTTGATTGGTTTGCATCTCGCTTCCCAAAGGCTGTGATCGAAACCTGCTCAGGAGGCGGCGGACGCTATGATCTCGGCATGATGCAGCAGGGAATCCAGATCTGGACCAGTGATAACACCAACCCTTACGATCGCACCATGATCCAGGCGTCGGCGCTGATCGCATACCCTGCGGCGACTATGTCTTGCCACGTGTCCAATCCTCACGAAAACCTCCGCTCGCTTGATTATCGTTACAAGGTCGCCGTCGGCGGTATGCTGGGTTATGAGCTGAATATTTTGAATATGAGCGAAGAGGTCAAGCGAGATATAGCCGCGCAAATCGCGCAGTATAAGAGCTTTGAGCATCTGATGCGTGCGGGAGACTACTATTGTCTTGCCGCGCCGTATGAATACGACTATTCCGCTTATTATTACGCCACACCCGATGCTTCGGAGCTGCTTCTGACCGTAATCGAAAAGGCGGGGAACAAAAAGCCCCAAACCAAGCGCTTGAAGCTGAAAGCAGCCGACTCCGAAAAAACTTACGTTGATTGTCAAACGAAAAAGCAATACAGCGGAGCCGAGCTGCGTGACGGCCTTGTCATAGATCTTACTTGCGACTATGACAGCGCGCATCTTTTACACTTTAAGGCGCTGTAAATCCTTCCGGAGGTGCGGGAAAAATGAGAAAGCGTATATGCTTTTATTCGAGTATGTTTGAAGGTCGTTCTTCGGCTTTTGAAATCGCGAAGGAAGCTGTCAGGTGGGGCGTTGGCGGATTGGAGCTGATGAACTTTTGTGACGAGTTGAAGGAGCCCGACATAAATGTGGCGAGGGCGATCGGCAGATTTGCCCGCACCTCGGGACTTATGCTTCCTTGCTTTTCCGTGGGTATTGATCTGTATTTTGGATGCAACCGCGCCCGAATCGAACGTCTCAAAGCGTATGCCGATATCTGCTCCGAGCTTGAAATTCCGTATCTTCACCATACGCTGATCACCTCACTTGACCCGAATATCCTGAACGCTCCGCTTGATCCCGTGATAAAGACTGTGACGGAAGTAGCGCTCGAGATCCGTGACTATGCGGCGACCAAGGGCGTCAAGACAATCGTTGAGAATATGGGCTTCGTTGTAAACGGAGTGGAAAATTACACGCGCTTCAGAAATGACACGGGGGGCAAAATCGGCGTTCTGCTCGATGTGGGAAATATTATGTTCGTGGACGAAACGGCGGAGGATTTCTGCGCGAAATTCGCCGATAGGATCGATCACGTCCATATCAAGGACTACGATCTGACCGACGCTCCGAAAGCACAATACAGCTACAAAACGAAGAAGGGAAGGTTTCTGACCGATGCTCCGATTGGCCAGGGCGACGTTAACGTCGGCCGCACCGTCAGCATTCTTAAAAAAGCAGGATATTGCGGATACTATTCGCTTGAGTTTTGCGGCGGTCAGAGCGATCGTGAGATCGAGAGGGTCCTTGCCTATCTATGCGAGTCTATTAAAGGCGTTTAGCATGCGTGAATATACGAGAAAAGCCACCCGAGTGGGCTTTTGTCTATTGTTTAAAGCATAACAAAGAGCAGCTTCTGATTATAAAAAGTGAGAGCATCTATTTCTTGGCGAAGAAATAGATGCTCTCTTTTTGCTATTTAAAATCCCGACAAAGGGCAACTCCTTTTTGAAAGCGTTCCAAAAGTCGTTAGCCCGGCGCTTTGAGATCAATACAAGACTTCAATATTGATCTGTCCCTTAGCACCGGTGATGATGACGGTCTCGCCGTCCTCGGCAATGGTAACCGTACCGGTACCGGAGGTGATCTTTACCGAACTGATGGTTGCCGCATCGGGATGACGCAGGCGCAGATTGATCTGTCCGATTTCCTCGCGGGAAGGAACATCAATCTCAGCAGTGATACGGTCATTGTCCACATCCGACAGAATAAAATAAGACAGGTCACCGAATGCGGTAGGCGCGTCGGCCACAACAATCTTTTCGTTCTGATTCAGCCATGCTCGAGGTGTTCCTTTCGCGATCCATAGAACGTCCTTATCCTCCGTCAACAGCATATTACGGAAGTTCAAGGCAAACCAGCCTGCGGTACCGCAGTCGGGTGCAGTGCAGTTATCATAGTTCTCTGGATGGGCATGCTCCCAGAACTGTCCGTTTTTACCTACAACAAGCATAGCATTGTTGAAGAAGTAACGCAGGAAGTTTTCAATGTCATCCTGTCTCAGATATATATCGGAAAGATGAGACAACTTTACAAGATTGGTATAACTGCCCCAATACCCGTAGATGGCAATATCTGCCTGCCCGGGACCAAAATTCTGCGTACCACCATCGGCGGTGGGATGATCATACTGATCTTGAGAAGAAACGGAAATATCGGAACCAAATTCCTCCATGCCGTTGACTATACCAACAATGATCGGATCATTCGCATCTAACAACGAATAGGCTTCGCCCAAGGGCAACGCTCCCAAAAACAGATCATGAATTCCGCCGGCAAACTGAGGTCGACTATTCTCCTTGCCATAGTGGATCAATCCGCCGTCATACAGCATTCGGGAGGTAAAGATCATAGATGTGCCGTCACCCTTACGACGCACCGGAGAGGTTGAGGTGTGATACTGTACAGCTGCCAGCAAATTTTCAGCAAAGATCTCGGCCTGCTCGGTATAGTGCTCAGCTTTGCTATTTCCCATATCGGTCAGCACCGCTGCAAATGCATTCAATGCTTGGAGCATATAGGCATTATCGGAAAAATACCAATGCCAGTCGCAGGAGGGCAATGCGTAGTCACCCATCATAGCGGGCGGCAACAGACCATAGCAGAGCAGATTTTCATTGTTGGACACGTGATCCATGTAATATGTCGCTTCGTCAAGCATCCAATCTACTGCTTCAAACAGTCGATCCAGACGCTCCTCGACCCAATCTGCATCCTTCGTCATGAAGTAACGATACATCATGGCATAGATCAGCATTCCCGAGGAGGAGTGTGTTCCCTCGTGAGAATATCCCATATCGTGACGCATGCCACCCGCCCATTCTAAAGAACCCTCGCCGGTGGAAAAATCGCCATCGGATTTGACACCGGGAGATTCGAGGAAATAGTCGTAGATCTCATCACACTTTTCATACAAACCGCAGAGCTCCATAGCATAGGCGACGCGACCAACTTCATTGGTCAAATTATACCACATATGGTCTCCCAGTAGCTGCTGAATGGCAATGTAAAACATATCCTCCCAGCGATCATCCGGGATATCTACCGTAAAGGAGGAGGTGTTGGATACCTTGGGGAATGCCGGTACCTCACCGTCACCAAAGCTACTGCTCTGACGGCGGACATTGTCAAAGACTTCCTGCCAATCCGTCGGCTCGGCATGCTCACGGTAGATCTCCAAAACATCCTTCAAGCCCTTTCCTTCGATCTTAGTGATGCACTCACTTGCCGATGCGTAGGAGTCGGTTTTGTAGAAGCAGATTCCCGAATCCGGCACATAAATTGGTCCCTTGTTCAAATCGTCCAGTGCAATCGTAATACCAATGTTTTCCTGATCTGTCCACATGGTCAGGCGGCTGTCGGAACCGGTGTCACATGCACTAGAGTAAGCGACCGAAAAACGTGCATACCGCTTTTCCTCATTCAATTCAACCAAATTCGTGGCAGCAAGCACCGTGCTGTACTCGCCGGTGAAGGTAGGCACGTCCTCACCCAGTCCCCACTCGACTGTTACATCCATGTTTCTCCATTTGCCCAGACTATTTCCCGTGATATGGATCTCGGGCACGTCGATGCCCTCCGGTGCAAACACAGCAATCATTTCCGTTGCCGATGCGACCTGAGTACTGTACGAGTGATCCATCACCTGTCCCTTCGGGCAACGGTAGGTCCAAGTACGACCGTCCTCAGAGACTTTTGCAACGGGCAAGACCTGATCCACGGTCCAGCCAAACCAGCCCCAGGCCGTAGGGTAGGTGCGGACCTCCACCTCTACAGGATCGGGTACATAATTGCCGGGCCAAGTTAAGGTGACGGTGTAATTCTCCAACGTTCCGACCCAAAGTGCGCCCAATAGCAACGGATACTCGGGAGATGCCGGCAATTCTTTGAGCATATCCGGCTGATTGTAAAAGATACTTCCAATCTGATCTGGTCCAAGTTCTTCCAGCGCCGTACGATAGACAGTATCAATGCGCTCAAGTCGTCTTGGAATGAATTCTGCCTCGGGCTTGGTCTGTTCCTCCTCGCCACGTCTCCAAAGATACGACCAAGGAACGATGTCTACCGACGTTCCGATCATATCCTTATTATAATCCAAAGAGCCGTAAATGGTCTGAGGGTCACAGGAGGCGAAGGTGTCAACGTTTTCCGAAAGTTCTACGGTTTTCATTTGTTTCTCCCCGAGCATGGAATAATCAGGCAGATACGTCGAAACAAAGGCATTGACTGCCGTTTGTATTGCCAGAGTTCCACCACCGACAATGGCGATATTTTCGCCCTGTACGCTGATACGGTAATCGTAGCGGTAAAGCCCTGCTTCTGCCTGCTGGCTTGCCTTACGGTTGGTGCTGCCGATCAGGATTTCCGGGCCGGTAGCAGAATTTGTATCGTCGATGACTTGAAAGGTGGCGCTTGTCATTTGTTCCAATGCGGTTTTCAAATATAGTGCCGCTGCTTTTTCCACGCTGTCATCTGCCAGCGTGCTGCTATATACAATGCTGTACTCTGTTTTGCCATTTTTCGCCACGGTGACGGACCGTTTGCCTGGGGTTGGCTCAATATCTTTCGGTATGTCGGTGCTACAGCCCGCAAATGACAGAAGCATGGCAATACACAAAAGGAAAGCAAGTATTCTCTTCATAACCTTCTCCTTTTTATTCGAAATAGCTTATTTAATCTTGTCTTTTTTCTTGCTCAAAAGGAATGTCATTGTACCAACGGCGAGTAGCATCATAGTAATGGCACCGACGGATAGCTGCGACGCACATCCATCCTTGAATTCTTGCGCACCGCATTCGCATACGCGTACCTGCTTTCCGTCTATGAAGCCCCAGTCGCCAAAGAAATGTCTGACAGGAATTTCTTCTTCCTCCAATACAGTACCGCAAGTCTGACAAGTCTGCGTTTTTGTCCCTGTTTCTGTACAAGTAGCACTCTTTGTAGTTAACCATACGCCGGGGATATGACCCTTGGCATCCCAAACGGTCGTGTTTACAATCTCACCGCACTCCGTGCACTTTTGAACTTTCGTTCCGGCCTCGGTGCAGCTTGCCTGCTCACCGATCACCCACGAACCGGCGGTGTGGGGAACAACGGGAATATCCTCAGTCTTATCTCCAATGCAATTCATGCATTGATACTGCATCTGACCGACTTCGGAACATGTGGGAGCTTTAATGATTCTGCCCTCACCCCAGATATGTTCTCCGCAATTATCCGCATCCGTGGTCAGCTTGGCATCCGCCCAAATCGAGCCATCACAGGTAATATTATCCGAGCCACAGCCGGTGACCAGCTTCAATTCGGAAGCACCTGAGATATCTACCTTAAAGATATAAGTTTCGCCTGCCACCAAATCGACGACCTCATCGACAAGAACTCCGTCCACATATACGCGGAAAGTCAACAAGCTATCGGGAAGAGCGTTGACGTACTTTTGTTCTTTACCGACAATAGCATAAAAAATTGTGTAATCATAAGCACTGATGTCATAGATGGACTCTGCTTCTTTATTCGGCATCGGGTGTGTCCAAATACCTTTTTCGTAGGTATATCCATCCAAAAGCAGTTCCTCACCCTGCTCGTTTACATCATAGAAGGGACCGGACAATGCCGATGTGCTCTTGGGGAGGATGTCAGAAAGGTATAGCGCCTTTCCGGGATCTACGGGAGGACCGACAGGAGGATCTTCCGGATCAACGGGAGGATCTTCCGGATCAACGGGAGGATCTTCCGGATCAACAGGAGGATCTTCCGGATCAACAGGAGGATCGACGGGAGGATTTTCCGGGTCGATTTTTTCATAGCTCAACTTCGCATTAGCCCAAATCGAGCCATCGCAGGTAATATTATCCGAGCCGCAGCCGGTGACCAGCTTCAATTCGGAGGCGCCGGTGATATCGATCTTGAAGACGTG
>JAZLDE010000131.1:0-21930 GCA_045614625.1 Eubacteriales bacterium | reverse complement strand
TTTCGTGTGGCTTCTCATCCCATACATCTCTCAAAAGACAAGGGGGATACCTGCGGTATCCCCCTTGTCTTTTGGCGGAAGCGGTGGGATTCGAACCCACGGTACCGTGAGGTACAACTGATTTCGAGTCAGTCCCGTTATGACCACTTCGATACGCTTCCGTATATGCAATTTTTTGCACCTTGGGTATTATACCACAGATGCAAAAAAATTGCAAGATGTTTTTGTCTTTTTCTTTGGAAATTTTTGCGCTTTTTAAGCCCAGATAAAATCTGCGTCGCCCGCGCCCAATTCGAAATGGTATTTGGCGATGCCAAGGTCCATTTTGGCGCAGGGGCCGAGAAGAGCCTTGGCCTTGACCGTTTTGCCGTCGGCGCAGAGTGTGAAGTGGAATTTTTGCTGATTGATTGCCGTAGGAGCCTTCAAAACGGCCTGCATGGCGCGTTCAAACCATGCGGGGGTGTCTGCACACTCAACGCTGTAAAGCTGCTCCGGCGGCTTGTTTTTGTGCGGTACGCCATGGTTGGCACCGTAGCCGATGGCAATGACGATGTGGAGCTTTTCGCCCCTTGCGAGCTTAACGGGAATCTTGGCGCGATTGTAGGTCAGCGCCACCCAACAGCTGTTCATGCCAAGCTGCTGGACGAGCAGTACGAGCTTCTCGCCAAAGTAGCCGACGTCCTCGTCACGGTTCTTCTCACCTGTGATGACGATATAATTCTTGCAGCCCTTAAAGCTGCCGTAGTGCGCCAGCGGACCCGTAAAGGCCTGCGGTTCGTCAAGGATCAAATGGACGCGCAGTCCGCTTTGCGTTTGAATTTCGTCGATCGCGCTCTGCATCACCTCAACTTTTTCGGGCTCAATGGGCCGATCAAGATAGCTACGTACGGAATGGCGCAGGCGCATGGCTTGCATAATATCCAATAGTTCCATCGTTTTCTCCCTTATCTTGTCGTTTGATAGGGCCAGTCGATGATGCCGCCGAATTCCTTGATATTGGTGTAACCCAGCTCGGCCAGTACCTGCGCGGCTTCTTTACTGCGGCGTCCGCTGCGGCAGTAGACCAAGATCAGCTGATCCTTGTCCTTAAGCGTATTCTCTGCCTGTTCGCGGATGACCTCGTTGGGAATGAGGAGGGCACCGGGGATGTGACCAAGGTCGTATTCCTGCTGGGTGCGGACATCGAGAATGATGTAATTCTGTTCGGTGTCCATCAGCTCCTTGGCCTGCTCGGGCGTGATGCAAACATAGGTTGTCGGTGCTTTGCGGCAACCGCACAGCAAAAGGCAGGGAAGCAGGGCAGAATAAAGCAGGGCGCGGAAAAACAGTTTTATCTTCATAGGTAGCTCCTTACGTTATCTTTTTGATTATCATACCATAAAATGCGCGCATAATCAAGTCGATTGTGCAAAAAAGTGACCGTGTCCTGCGACACGGTCACGATGATTTTTATCTGTTGAGGATGAGCTTGGTCAGCTCAAAGGGGGGAACGATGGTGCCGTCCTTGTAGACGCGCATGTTGCCCGAAGCGATCTCGTCGATGAGCACGACCTCGCCGTTGTGGTAGCCGAACTCGAACTTGATGTCCCACAGATCAAGACCGATGGTCTTAAGGTCGTCTGCTACGATCTTGGTGATCTTGAGCGTCTGCGCCTTCATGTCCTCGAACATAGCAGGGGTCATAACGCCCAGAACTGCCAGACCCTCGCCGGTTACCAGCGGGTCGCCCTTGGCGTCGTTCTTGAAGGTGCACTCAACGTAGCCACCCTCGATGACGGTGCCGTCCTTGATGTACTCACCGTATCTGCGGATAAAGCTGCCCGTTGCGACCAGTCGGCAGATAACCTCAAGACCGCCGCCGCCCTGTGCCTTGCCAAGGCACTCAGCATCCAGAACTTCCATGGTTGCGTTCTCGATATCAGCACTGACGTAGTGCGTCTTAATGCCGGCCTTTTTGCACAGCTCGAAGTAGTAGACAGAGGTCTGCAGATTGGCCTTACCAATGCCTTCGATGGTCAGCCCAACACTGTTTTCACCGGGATCGAATACGCCGTCTTTGCCGGTGCAATCGTCCTTGAACTTAAGCAGTACGTTGCCGTTGTCAAGGCTGTAAACGTCTTTGGTTTTTCCCTGGTAGATCTTTTCCATATCAATTTCTCCTTTGATATTTTGGATTTGTTTTGTTGTGTCGGACGCACCAACAAATGCGGATATCCTAACGAGATTATTATATCACGGTTTGTGCAATTTTTCAACTAAAATTTACAAGATATTTTAGCGTCATTATTTGTGTAAACTGACGATAAATCCACCCATTTTCACGCGTTTTTCCCGTTTCGGGCACCTTGCCTTTTGAAAAGAGGTCAAGAAAATTCACAAAGTTATGTTGAAAAAGACAAGGATGCGTGATATACTAATGCTGACGACAGCCTTTAGGGTAAAAGGAGGATGCATTATGCAACACCCGCTTTTTATGGTAACAAGATCTGATCTGGAAAACCTTCGTATGAGAATTGCGCAGGACGAAGCGCTGAAGATGCGTTATGAAACGATTGCCGCGCAAAAGGAAGCCTGCCTGAATGAAGAATTTTTAAGCGAGGAATATGCCAACAGCGTCTATTCTCAGCACGGCAATTATTATGAGATCGGCGCACAACTGCACCGCCTTGCCAACGTTTTGGGTGTGACCTACGCCGTCGAGGACGACGAGAAGGCCGCCGCGCGCTTGCGTGATGCGATGCTGCACGTGGCCTCGTTCGACGTCTGGACGGGCCCCCAGAACAAAGACCGCGACGTCCCGTGGCTGTCCGATTTGAGCACCACTCGTATTGCTATGGAGCTGGCCTACGGTTACGATATGATCTACGATACGCTCACAGAAGCCGAGCGCGATACCATTGCCGACGCGGTACTGAACAAGGGTGTGATGCCGTTGCTTATGGACTGGGTACTGCCGGAAACTCGCATTCACGCGCTGGATTCAATGGGACATAACTGGTGGTCGGTGTGTATCGGTCTTGCGGGGGCGGCCTTGCTACCTGTATCTGATCGCCTTGAGCCGGATTATTTCGAGTACCTGATCGGGCAGATCGAGCAGGCGCTGATCGAATTTTTGGAGTATCCCGGTTGCACGCTGTTCAATAAAGTGCCCAACTATGACGAGCACAGCTTGTTTTACGAGAGCGTGGGCTATTTCTGCTACGGCACGGGCGAGCTGCTGCGTTATCTCTGGCATGCCGAGCGCTATCTCGGTAGACGCAATTCCTTGCGCCGCGCGTTGCCGCCTGCGTTGGGAGAGGCTATTTTGAGCTTTGCGTATCCTTATTGTCAGGATGGGAAGAATAAGATCGGTTTCCTCAACTATGGCGATAGTGCCTATACTGCCAATATTATGCCTATGGTTCGCTGGTTGCGACTTCTCGGCTACGACACTCCCGCGCTTGCCGCCTATGCTGCGCAAACGCCCGTCGAAGAGGATATTCTTACCTTGACGGCTCCCGTGAATACGGCCGATCTGTCGGGGCTGGGCACGCTCCCAACCACAGCGGTCTATCCCAAGACGGGTTACGCGATCACGCGCGACTCCTGGGGCAACGATGCGACGTTATTTGCCGTCAAGAGCGGATACACGTGGAATCACGCCCATGCCGATGCGGGTAGCTTTATTCTGTACGATCGCGGCGCGCCTTTGCTGATTGACAGCGGCAGCTGTTCCTATGGTGACAAGCTGTACCGTTCCTACTATTGCAAGGATATCTCGCATAACGTCCTGCTCATCGGCGGCGAAGGACAGCGCTATGAGGAGCAGATCCGCGGAAGTAAGTTTTCCGGCTGTATCAGCGAGCATTACG
Organism: Eubacteriales bacterium; assembly: GCA_045614625.1. Taxonomy (GTDB): domain Bacteria; phylum Bacillota; class Clostridia; order Oscillospirales; family CAG-272; genus SIG644. Next base: position 18,079 of record JAZLDE010000131.1, on the reverse strand, counting down.
AAAAGGACAGTTTGTTTTACGTGCAAGCCGACGCGACAGGCCCAATGGCACATCTGTGCAGTCGCATGTACCGCAATTTTATCTGGTTGGATCACAGCATTCTGGTCATCGTGGACGACGTGTTGTGTCACGAGCCGAACACCGTTCAGTTTTTGCTTCACTTCGACGGTGAGCAGCGCACATGCGAAGATGGTAGCGTTTTGATCACGGGTGCGCGTAGCTATGCCAAGCTGTATACCGAAATGCACATAGAAAGCCGAGAAGGCTATCTTTCGAGCCGCTACGGCTACGGAACGGTGCCGGGTGGCCCCGCCAGTCCGTGCGAATATCTGTGTCTGTCCACACCGCGCACCGACCGCGTGCACTCGCTGATGAACGTCATCGCCTTGAACGATGCAGCGGACGAGCTGATTGTAGAGCGCCTTGAGGGCAGGGAATGTATCGGTGTTCGCCTGACGCTCGGGGATAAACAGCGAGAGCTGTGGTACAACCTGCGTGCCGACGGACGGAGAATGCATATCAATTCCAACAATACGTTGGGCTCGTGGGATACCGACGCCTATCTGCTCATGAGTGAGCGGTACGGTGGTGAAGAACGCATTTTTATGGTCTCGGGCAGTTATCTGCGCAAAGGCGATAAGGCTCGCTTTGGCGCATTCCGCAAGACCACGGGCTATATCGAGTAAAGAAGGGAGCCATTATGGCAAACATTTTAGATTATCTGGATTGGCGAGGGGATATTCCGTTTTCGGTCTCTCCTCTCAATGAGATAGATAACTTGATTTTTTCGCAGTTGTCCTTCATTGATCTGGAGGGCATCTTACCTGCACGCGTTAGCGCAGGCAGTATGCCGCTGCACGAGGCGGCAAGACATTATTTCGAAGCGTATCCCGACGACAACGAGTCGATGGGACTCATCGTGCCTGCCGCCATTCGGACGTTGATCCGACGCATGGCGGAGTGCGAGCGGTATCGTGATCTCCGGCTGGCGGGCTACGTTAGCATCATCGACGAGAGCATTCAGAAGCAGTTCGCCGCGCTGACTATCCAAATTGACGAGCGTCAGCTGTACGTTACCTATCGTGGCACAGATGACACGCTGGTCGGCTGGAAGGAAAACTTCAATATGAGCTTCATGCAGGCCATTCCCGCGCAGTTGGATGCGGTGGCGTATCTTAACCATGTGGCGACCGATACGACGCACCCACAAATTTATGTGGGCGGCCACAGCAAGGGTGGTAACCTCGCTATTTACGCCGCCATTCATTGTGAGGAGGCGGTCAAGCACCGCATCGTGAAGGTATACAGCAACGACGGCCCGGGATATCATCGCGAGGTCATCGAATCCGAGGCGTACCGCACCATGGCCGATCGTATTGTCAATATTGTGCCTCAAACATCCGTCATCGGGCGATTGCTCGAGCATGACGAGTGCTACACCGTAGTTCAAAGCTCGGCGACGGGACTCTGGCAGCACGACGGCTTTTCTTGGGAGGTCAAAGGAACGAAATTCGTAGACGCTTCCGCGCTGACGGCCGACAGTGAGCGGATCGAGCGGTCTGTGAAAAAGTGGATCGCGGATATGGACGACGCCCAGAAGCAGGCCTTCGTAGAGGCGTTTTATCGCGTGCTGACCTCGACCAACGCCAAGACGCTGACCGATCTGACGCGCGACCGCAACTGGTTCTGGCAGCTTATGACCAACAGCGAGTTGTCCGAATCGCGCAAGACGGTCATGGCAGGACTCTCTCAGCTGACAGGCGAGGCAGGACGGCTTTGGATTGACGAGCTGAAGGCAAAAAAAGCAGATGGCACCGAGCAAAAGCAAGCACCGGAACTTTCCAAAAAGCCGGTTGCTAAGGTGAAAAAGCCCCCTGTTTTGACAGCATCCAAGGCAAAGAGCCAAACGAAAAAGTCGACGTCAAGCGCGACCGCTTCGCCCAAAAAGACGCCGCAGCAGGTGATCAAGGACATCATCGAAACGGCTGAAAGCCGCGTCAAGTCCATGCCGGCGCCCAAGCGTCAAGCACCCAAAAAGGCGACAAAGAAAAACGAGAGCAAGCTTTCGGACAAGCCCGAACAAGAATGAAAAAGATCACCGCACGTGATGTGCGGTGATCTTTTTATGATTCGCCGTCGTAAAACGAGGGCGGGAATGGGTTTTCTTCGGGGGGCGGCTGACGGCGCGAGGAGGCACTGCTGAAATAGGGTGCATTCGGTGCGCTCGGGACTTTGCGAGGACGATCGAAATCAAACACCGCACGACCGTTTTCCAGCTTGAGAGCCGCATCGAAGTTTTTACCCGTACGCGGCGAACGGAAGCCGGAGATCACGGGGGTCTTGCCTTCGGTCAGAAGGGCACGGACGTGATCGGTGCTGATGGGATGCGAGCAGATCACTAAATTGATGCTGAATTTGCATCCTTTATCTTTATATCCTGCGCAGCCGTAGAAGTTGCGAAAACGGCGGATCTCGCTGCCGCAAAGGGGACAGTGGCCAATGACATCACCGAAAAATCCGATATCGTCGGCGGTAGCCTGGCCTTGCGCAAACACCTCCGCAATCTCGCGCGTGGCGATAGCAACGCTGTCCGCGACCGCCATCTGACCGCGGAACACCTGCTTGAGGGCGCGGCCCATGTCGCTTGTCTTGTATTTATCCATACTGATGTGCAGTCGGTCAAGCGATTCGATCAGGAAAATGCCGTCGGGTTGGATGGTGTAGACGTCCTTTTTCAGGGCGATATAGTTGCTGTTGCGAGCATTGTCGATGATGCCCGTTCGTGTTGCCTCGGTGCCAAGCTCCACGCCCTCGAGCATGGCCTTGTATTCCTCAGCGTCGTCCTCACCGACACGGTCGGCCAAAACGGACAAGTCCGCGCCTGCGGCACGCTCCTCCTTGAAGGGATTTTTGAGGTAATTGTTGAGCGTTTCAATGGTGTAATGACGGGGCGGCGTCGTTTCCTTGGGCGTCGGCTTGAAGTCGGTCACGACTATGTCGCCCTTTTTGAGTGAGGGAAGGATCTTATCCTTTTGAGTGTAGTCGTCGTATTTGGTCCAGCCCTTCTCGAGCATGACCATGCCCTTGAGAGTGAAGGTCTCAAGCTCCCCGACCGAAATGGTGATCTCGGTGCGACTGACAACACAATCTTCGGCGCAAAAGACGGCGACAAAGCGGCGGAAAACGGTCGAATACACCTGCATCTCTCGCTCGGACAGCTGGCTCTTGTTGGGGATCTTATAGGTCGGGGTCAAGGCCGAGTGCGACTCGATCTTGCTGTCGTCAAAAATCGTTTTGGAATCCTTGAATTTCACGGGATAGCCGACCTTGGCGACGTTTGCGAGGATCTGCTTGATCTTGTCCTTTTCGGCCGTCGCGAGATACTCCGAGTTGGTACGGGGGTAGGTCAGATATCCCTGCTCGTACAGCTTTTGGATGATCTCGAGCGAGTCCGCCATGGACATTTTGTATTTTTTGCCCAGTACGTTTTGCAGCTTGGAAAGCGAATACAGCTTGCCGGGCGGCAGCTTGTCTTTTTTGTTTTTGACGCCCGTGACGACGGCGGGCAGGGCGTTATAGGTATCGCACAGCTTTTGCGCGGCCGCGAGCTGGGCGGCTTCGTTGTCGCCCTCGAACTTGGTCTTGGAGGTCAGCTCGATCTCCTCACCGTTGGTTTTTTCCTTGCTGACCACGGCAAAATACTTGCCGGGAACAAAATTTTTAATAGCCATGTCGCGCTCGTAAATGGCGCGAACGATGGGAACGATGACGCGACCGACGCGCAACAGCGACCCCATGCGAAGCGTGGCGTAGCGGGTCAGATTGACGCCGTAGAGCCAGTCAATGTAGGTGCGTGCAAAGCCCTCGCTCGCGAGATTGTCGTATTCGCTCTCGTCCTTCATTTCCGACAGCGCACGTGCAACCGTCTGGGGGGTCTGGTCGGGCAACCAAAGACGCACTTGGCGGCGGCTGGCTTTGTTTTCGGGGCGTAGGGCGTGCTGAATGCAAAGACGAACGATGATCTCGCCCTCGCGGTCCGCGTCTCCTGCGTTGGCGATGGCGTCCACGTCGGGGCGGGTGCAAAGCGACTCCAAAATGCCAAATTGTTTTCTCACGCCTGCGTCGACCTTGCCGCCCTTACCCTCGCGGCGAAGCTCAAAGCGGAATTCATTTGGGAAGCAGGGAAGGTTGTCCATCGTCCAGCGCTCGGTGCGCTTTTCGGGCGGGAGATAGCTTTCAATGTCACAAAGCGAGAACAAATGTCCAAACGCCCAAGATACCAGATAGCCACAGCCCTCCAGATATCCGTCGCGGCGAACCATTTTCCCACTTTGTCCGGCTTGCGCCACGGCGTATTCAATTCCTGCCGCAATGTTGCGGGCAAGGCTTGGCTTTTCTGCAATGATGAGAACCATAGCGCACTCCTTTCATTTTTTACTTCATACAGTATACCATATTTGCGCCCGAAATGCAAGCAAATTCAAAAATCTCCCACGGCAAAAACCGCGGGAGATTTGATGTTGCTTATGTATTATTTCGCACGCTTGGTGGTGATGGCCAGCTCTCGGATGTTGTCCTTGAGTTTCTTGGTCGCATATCTGGGGCTGACGCGCCAGGTCCAGTTGCCATCGGCACGGGAAGGAACGTTCATGCGTCCTTGCTCGCTTGTCAACTCAAGATAGTCCTGCATGGCGATCATAGCCAGATTGGCGCGGGAGTTGAGCCCCATTTCGATGGTCGCGTAGGTCGCGCTTTGACCTTTTTTACGAGGACATTCACGCTTGAATCTTACGCGAGCGTCGTCGTTTAAGCCATTGAACCAGCTGCGGGTGCAATCCGAATCATGCGTGCTGGCGTAGACGATGCAGTTGTCTGTTTTAAACATACGGGGGAGGTATTCGCTGTCCTCGTCGTAGAAAGCGAACTGCAGCACCTTCATGCCGGGGAAATTGGTGTCAGCCAGCAGCTCGCGGACGTCGTCTGTGATAAAGCCGAGGTCCTCGGCGATGATTTTGGCTTCGGGGAAGACAGAACGAATGGTGCGGAACAACTCGATGCCGGGGCCGGCGTTCCAGCTCCCGTTTCTTGCCGTGGTGTCACCGAAAGGAATGGTGTAGTATCCTGCAAAGCCGCGGAAGTGGTCGATGCGGAGCAGATCGTAAATCGCAAAGCTCTTTTCGACGCGGTCGATCCACCAGTTAAAGCCTTGTTCCTTCATCAGATCCCAGTTATAGATGGGGTTGCCCCACAGCTGACCATCCTCCGAATATGCGTCGGGAGGGCAGCCTGCAACCACGGTGGGATTGTAATTTTCGTCGAGAAGAAACTGCTCGGGCGCGCGCCATACGTCCATGCTGTCGTGTGCGACGTAGATGGGCATATCACCGATGATAAGAATGCCTTTCTTATGTGCGTAATCACACACGGCTTTCCACTGCTTCATGAATTCGTATTGAACCCACTTCCAGAAGCCCATCTCCGCTTCAAATTCATCAGCGTGGGCGCGTGCGGCGTTCACGTCGCGGTGCTCGGCCTCCCACAGCGTCCACTGACGGTAGCCGTAATGTACCTTGAGCGCCATGAATAGCGCGTAATCCTCCAACCAAGAGGCGTTGTTGGTGCAGAACTCAACGTAATTTTCGGTAGGAACAAATCTTGCGTAAGCCTTTCGCAGCATCGGATAACGAGTGTTGAAAAGACGGCCGTAATCAATACGCTGCGCGGTCGTTTTCAGCTCGTTTAAATCCTCATCCGTAAGCAGATTCTGCTTCTTGAGTAGATCGGGGTCAATGAAATAGGGATTGCCCGCGATCGAGGCAGGGGATTGATAGGGGCTGTCACCGTAAGAGGTCGGATTGAGAGGCAGGACCTGCCAGCAGGTCTGACGGCAGTCGTCCAGAAAATCAATAAAATGAAACGCAGCCTTGCCAAACGTTCCGATGCCGTAGGGCGAGGGAAGGCTGCTGATGGGCATCAAAATGCCGCTTTTATGTGTAAAACCAAAGTTCTTTTCACAGTTGTACACGATGATTGCTCCTTATTCTATAAATAAGTAGTGCTTTGAGCCGAGCCCAAATCCTCATGTATTATATCATTATCGCGCATGCAAGTCAATTAAAAAATGATTTATTTCTATAAAGTTCTTGAAGGGGTGTGAGGGGAACTCCTTGAAAGAAGTTCCCCTCACCATATTTATTTGTGATGATTACTCCGCATCCGGCAAAGCAGGTGTCTCTGCCGTTTTGAGCAGATAGGTCGGCTCACTCTCACCACGCACAAAGGCGGGGGTGATCTGAACCTCGAGGATATCCTTGCGCGAAGGGATATCGAACATCATGCGCGTCATCATCTTTTCCAGAATGGAGCGAAGTCCGCGCGCGCCCGTATTGCGTTCGAGCGCCTGCGAGGCGATCTCCGCGAGTGCCTCGGGCGTGAAGGTCAGCTTAACGCCGTCCATGTCGAACAGCTTCATATACTGCTTGACGAGCGAATTCTTGGGCTCGCTGATGATGCGAACCAGTGCTTCGCGGTCAAGATCACTCAGCGAAACCATGACGGGCAAACGACCGACCAGCTCGGGAATCAAGCCGAACTTGACGATGTCGTGCGCCGTTGCGTCGTGAAAAATACCATTCTCACGGCGCTCAGCTTTCTTCTGAATTTTGCTTTCAAAGCCGATGGACTGGTTGCCCTGACGCTTTTCGATGATCTTTTCCAGACCGTCGAACGCGCCGCCGCAGATGAACAGAATATTCTCGGTATTGACCTGAATGAACTCCTGATTGGGATGCTTGCGTCCGCCCTGGGGAGGAACGTTGGAAACCGTACCCTCCAGAATCTTGAGCAGCGCCTGCTGGACGCCCTCGCCCGATACGTCGCGGGTGATGGAGCGGTTTTCACTCTTGCGCGAGATCTTGTCGATTTCGTCGATATAGATGATGCCTCTCTCAGCCAGCTCAACGTTGTAGTCGGCAGCCTGGATCAAACGGAGCAGAATGTTCTCAACGTCCTCACCTACATAACCGGCTTCGGTCAACGTGGTTGCGTCGGCAATGGCGAAGGGAACCTGCATCATCTTGGCCAGTGTCTGCGCAAGATAAGTCTTACCTACACCCGTAGGGCCGAGCAAGAGTACGTTGCTCTTTTGCAGCTCAACGTCGTCAAATGCGGAATGAGAGCCACCCTTCTTCTTCTGTTGCTTGGAAAGAATGCGCTTGTAGTGGTTGTAAACGGCCACCGACAGCGTCACCTTAGCCTCGTCCTGACCGATGACGTACTCGTCTAGTCCCACCTTGATCTCGGCAGGCTTGGGGAGCGTCTCGAGTGTCAGTGACATGCCCGATGCGTCACCGTGAGCGGCAAAATCCTCTTCCTCCAGCGTCTGATTGATCAGCTCGTCACAAGCATCCACGCAGAAATCGCAGATATAGATGCCTGTGGGGGAGGGGATGAGAAAGTTGACCTGATGCTCATTGCGACCGCAAAAGGCACAGCGGCGCAACTCACCCTGATTCTTTCCCGAATTGTTGTTGTTAGCCATGCGTGTTTCCTCGTTTGATCAAAAATCAGTCGCGCTTGGTCAGAATCTTGTCGATCAGACCGTATTCCAGAGCTTGCGCACTGGTCATGAAGTTGTCGCGCTCGGTGTCGCGTGCAATTTGCTCGATCGACTTGCCCGTGTTCTCTGCCAGAATGCGGTTGAGGTTGTCGCGGGTGCGCAGAATGAGATCGGCCTGAATCTTGATGTCCGTAGCCTGACCCTTGGCGCCACCCAGAGGCTGGTGGATCATGATCTCGCTGTTGGGCAGGGCAATTCTCTTACCCTTGGTACCTGCGGCGAGCAGAAAAGCGCCCATGCTGGCGGCCATGCCGATGCAGATGGTCGATACGTCACACTTGATGAAGTTCATGGTGTCATAGATAGCCATGCCTGCGGTGACCGAGCCTCCGGGGCTGTTGATGTAAAGGCTGATGTCCTTGTCGGGATCCTCTGCTTCGAGGAACAGCAGCTGGGCTACGACCAGCGATGCCGTTACGTCGTTGACCTCATCCGAGAGAAACACGATGCGATCATTGAGCAGTCTGGAGTAGATATCATAGGCGCGCTCGCCCTTGCCCGTTTGTTCGACAACGGTAGGAACGAGAGCCGCACGGGGAGAATAGAAGTTTTGCATAATATATACCTCCGTATTTTGATTTGTATTGGGGAAAAGACTGCCCGGCAGCGATGAGCATTGCCGGGCAATCGGTGTTTTAACAAAACGATTGGGAATTATTCAGCGTCAGCAGGCTTTGCAACGATGACGGCCTTTTCCTTGACCAGCTCCATAGCCTTCTTGACCTTCATGTCAGCGATGATAGCCTCGGGAGCGATCATGGACTTGACTCTCTCAACGTCCATATTATACGCCTTAGCAATGGTAGCATATTCCTCTTCTACCTCGTCATCGGTGGGAACGATGTTCTCAAGCTCTGCGATCTTTTCGAGCGCCAGACGGCACTTGACCTGGCTTTCTGCCTGAGGACGCATCTGCTCGCGCAGCTGTTGCAGCGTCATACCGGTGTACTTGAAGTAGGTGTTCAGATCCAGACCCTGCATGCGCAGTCTGTTGTCGTAGTCGCGAACGAAGTTCTCGGTTTCCTCTGCGAACATGGGCTCGGGAATATCGGCAACCAGCTTATCCATCAGCGCCTTCATCAGCTCGTTTTCAAAAGCGGCGTCAGCGCTATCCTCATGCTGCTTTTCCAGTTTTGCCTTCCAATCAGCGCGGTATTCATCAACCGTGTCAAAATCGGACACGTCCTTAACGAACTCGTCGTCCAGCTCGGGCAGCTCGATCTTCTGCAGCTTGTTCAGCGTAACCTTGAAGACGGCAGCCTTGCCTGCGAGCTCTTCTGCGTGGTACTCCTCGGGGAAGGTAACGTTTACGTCGAATGCGTCACCAACGTTGTGACCAACGATCTGACCCTCAAAGCCGGGGATAAAGGTGTTAGAGCCCAGCTCAAGAGCGTAATCAGTACCCTTGCCGCCCTCGAAGGGAACTTCGTCAACAAAGCCCTCGAAATCGATGGTAGCGGTGTCGCCGTTCTCAGCGGGACGGTCGGTAACGTCGGTCTCACGGGAGTTGCGGTTGCGAACGCCGAAGATCTCGTTGTCGATCTCTTCCTCGGTTACGGGAGCAACCTCCTTGGAAACCTCAATGCCGAAGTAATCCTTGATCTCTACGTCTGGCTTTACGTAAACAACAGCGGTGAATACAACGCCGTTGTCATCACAAGAAACAACGTCGAACTCGGGCTGGCCGACAACAGTAATGCCTGCTTCCTTAACAGCCTCATCAAAAGCAGCGGGAAGAATAGCGTTGAATGCACCCTCGTAGAATACGCCCTTACCGTACATTCTTTCGATGACGGAGCGGGGAGCCTTACCCTTGCGGAAGCCGGGGACGTTGATGTTCTTTGCTTCCTTGCGATATTCCTTTTCGACAGCTGCGTCGAAAATCTCCTTTTCTACTTTGAACTCAAGGACAACCTGGCCCTGTTCGTTCTTTTCATTCTTTGTCAAAGTCATGATTTTTCCTCCGAAAATGTAGCATTAGCTAAAAATTTACATACATCCTATATTTTACTGAATTTTGTCAGAATTGTCAAGGGTTTTTCTCATTTTTCTTTGAAAATCAACCGAAATAAAAGCGTTCGGTCGAAAAAACGGGCAGCGGGGTAAACCGCAGGTGATCTGCCGCACATAAAACGTAGTGAATACCGTCTACAACCGTCGGTGCGCCTTCGGGGAGATCGCTGTGAATGTGGCCGTAATAGCAGCGGCGCACACCGTATTCACCGAGCACGTCCATAAATTCCCGACACCGGAAATCACCGAACACGGGCGGAAAATGTAAGAAGGGAACGATCTCGCGTACCACACCGCATGCTTCCAGCTGTTCCTGCTGGATCTTTTTTGCCGCGTCCAGACTCAATTTGAGTCTGACTACCTCGCGATCGATGATCTTATCATAATTGACCTCGCCTACCGTATTTTGCAGCCTTTCGTCGTAAAACCATCCGCGCGTACCGCAGACGATTATATCCTCGACCAAGTAGGCGTTGTTATACAGAATATGCAGCGAGTCAAATCCGTTTTCCTCGAAAAAAGCGTTCATTTTTGACGCAGTTGTCCAAAAAAAGTCGTGATTTCCTTTTCCGATCAGCTTCCTGCCGGGCAGGGAATGCAGAAAGGCAAAATCTTCACGCGCGCCCTGCAACGTCATTGCCCAGGAAATGTCACCGGGCAGGACAACCGTGTCGCTCTCGCACACCACGGCACGCCAGTTTTTCTCAATACGACTTACATAATTTTGCCAGCGCGAGCCAAATGCTTCCATGGATTTCTCCGCATGACGGATCGCCAGGTGCGGATCGGACAGAACAAAAAGTGCCATGATGCTTCCTTTCTTCAGAATGTTGATTGAGGGATAAAGTCGGGTATTCTGGGTAAAATAATGATGTTCGCTGACACCGTCAGCGGCAAACATCAAGAATGGATAGGAGCTTAATTCAAAATGGAAAACCAGAACAAGAAGGGCTGCTGTGGCAAGGATCACATCAACGGCATCGTCTGCAACGTAACCAACTGCGTATATCACGATTGCGAAACGCACTGCACCGCAGGCGAGATCGCGGTCGGACCCAGCTATGCAACCACCTCGCAGGATACCGTTTGCGCCACCTTTAAGCAAAAGAAGGACATTTGAGTTTTTCTCTTTGGAACGGCTGCCGAACTCGGCACCCTTTTTTTCATTCTTACAGCCCCAGAGTTTCGTAGACCGAGGCGGTCATGCCCTCGGCGTCAATGACGTCGGTGAAGCGGACGGTGCGCGTCGCAAGTCCTGTAAGCGGGTAGGGGATTTCGGTCTTGGTCAGCGCGGACAGCTCATCCAGCGCGGCCAGATCGTCGGTCGGCTCCTGATTTGCAACGGCACGGTAGACGTTGTTGGCAAACTTGTAGGGGCTTGCCGTCGATGCGACTACCATGGGCGCAGGATCGCTCGTATCGGCACGGTACTTGTCCGCACAGGACAGCGCGACGGCCGTGTGGGTGTCGGACAGATAGGCGTTTTCACTCCAAACCTTGGCGATGGCGGCGGCCGTCTCGTCCTCGTCGGCATAGTAACCGACAAAGACGCGGTCGATCTCGGCCCTGACCTTGGCGGGAACGGTGTAGCAGCCCTTTTGGTTCAGCTGTGCCATGCAATCAGCGGTAACGGCAGGGCCTGCGGTAAAGTAGAGCAGACGCTCGAGGTTACTCGAAATGAGAATATCCATCGAAGGAGACATGGTCAGATGGAAGGCGCGGTTGCGATCGTACGTACCCGTGCGCAAAAAGTCGGTCAGTACGTGGTTCTTATTGGACGCGCAGATCAGCTTTCCGATGGGCAGACCCATGCGGCGCGCCAGATAAGCGGCGAAGATGTTACCAAAGTTGCCCGTGGGAACACAGACATTAAAGGTTTCGCCCTCACCCAACTTTCCTTCGTTCGTCAGATCGCACCAAGCCGATACGTAATAAACGATTTGAGGAAGAAGTCGGCCCCAGTTGATCGAGTTGGCGCTTGAGAGCAGATAGCCGCCCTCGTTGAGACGGTCAGCAACGATGCTGTCACCGAAAATGCGCTTGACGCCCGTCTGGGCATCGTCAAAGTTGCCGCAGATGGCCAGTACGCGGACGTTTTCACCCTGCTGAGTCGCCATTTGCAGCTTTTGCACGCGGCTGACACCGTCGACGGGATAGAAAACGATCATTTTGGTCTGGTCGATGTCGCGGTAGCCCTCCAGCGCGGCCTTGCCCGTATCGCCCGAGGTGGCAACGAGAATGAGTGCCGTGCGGTCCTCGCCCGTCTTTTTCAGAGCGCGGGAGAGCAGGCGGGGCATGATCTGAAGCGCCATGTCCTTAAAGGCGGCCGTCGGGCCGTGCCACAGCTCAAGCGAGTAAATGTCGTCGTTACCGACCGCGCACAGCGGTGCGGCACCGCCGCGGAAGGACTCGGGCGCGTAGGCGGCCTGACAGTCGGACAGCAGCTCCTCGTACGTGTAGTCGGCAAGGAACAGCTTCATAATTTTAGCGGCGCGCGTTGCGTAATCATCAGCGCAAAGCTCGCTCAACGTTGCCTTCGTCAATTCAGGCAGGTATTCGGGGATGAACAATCCACCGTCGGATGCCAGACCTTGCTTGATGGCCTGTGCGGCGCTGACGGGAAATTCTTTCTTTTGATCTCTTGTGCTGTAGTAGTTCATGGCTTTGGTAATCCTTTCGGTATAACTGGAAAATTGAAATCAGCAAAGGGTGCTGAGATGGTTCTGAATAAAGCGTTGGGCGTTGTCGCCAAAAATCTTGCGGATGAGCGTCTCGGAATATCCGTGTGCCGCCATAGCCTCAGCTACAAGCATGACCTGGTCGACGGTCGAAATACCCGTCGGTAGGGAAGCACCGTCGAGGTCTCCGCCCATGGCAATATGGTTTTCACCGCCCAGCGAGAGGAAATGCTCAATGTGAGGGATCATATCCTCGGGGCAGGCGTAGCCGTCTTTGTCGCAATCCTTAACGTGATGTGCGCAGAGGTTAAGACCAACGATACCGCCCAGCGCGATCAGGCGCTTGAAGTGTTCGTCGCGCAGATTGCGGGAATGATTCCAAACACTGTAGGCATTGGAGTGCGTTGCGATGACAGGGCGACCTGCTTCTTCTGCCAGCGTCAGCACCTCGTCGGCACTTTTTGCCGATGCGTGCGAAATATCGGGGATAATGCCCAGCGCAAAGCAGCGCTTGACAACCTCTTTGCCGAAATCGGTCAGACCTGCGTCGGTATTGTGTGAGCCACCGATACAGCTCTCGCCCGCCCACATCAGCGTCAAATATTTGACACCGCGTGCGGCCAGCTCGTCCAAGCGTTCGAGCTTGCCCGCCAGAAGGCGTGCGTCCTCTACGGCAAGAAAAGCGGCAACCTTTTCGTTTTCCCACGCTGCTGTAAGCTCTTGCGCGGTGCGGACGCGGCAGATGCCTTCGTTTTCGGCAATCAAACGGTCAAAGTGATCCGAGACGGCAATAAAATCGTCAAAGATCTGTTCGTCGGTGCGCTTGTAGCTACCCCAAACGGCAAAGAACTGGGCGTAGCGGTGATAGGCCGCGGCTTTGTCAAGCGAGATCGCCAGATTGTTGGTTTGCAGCTGTTGTTTTTTTCGATATAGCTCAAGGGCTGTGTCGCAATGCAGGTCAATGTAATTAAGATTCATGATAAAAGCTCCTCTTTCGCCTTACTTGGCGAGAAATGCGTTTCGTATGTGGTGTACGTTGAGAAGGCTTGGCGGTGCACCTTCGACTGTCTTTTTCAGATAGATCTCGATGACGTCTATTCGGGGTTGCAGGGTGTTTTCGGGATGTTGGCGCAAATAGCTTTGCGCAGCTAAAACAATATTTTTCTGCTTGGTTGATCCTACTGCACGTGCGGGGCGGCCGTAGCTCATACTCTCGGGGATATGGCAGGAGCGCGTCTTGACCTCGACGAAAATGAGAAACTCATGATCGCGCGCGATGATATCGATCTCCTGATGCCCGCTTCGATAGTTTCGTTCAAGGACAATATATCCGTTTTGCTCTAAAAACTTGACGGCAACGTCCTCGCCCGTCTTTCCAACGGTGGCTTTTTGATTGCTCATACGCCCCCTGTGTGCTTGAAATCCAAGATCCAAGCGGGTAGACGATCCCGTACCGTCTCGTAGTCACAGCCCTTGCAGTCGCTAGGAAATTCCCAAGTGGGGCGTTGCTTTGCGATCTCAATATCTTCGGGACGCGCTTCGGTATCGTTCGATGCGTCGGGGGTTAAAAAGCGAATAAATCTCGCACGATGAATGGGCGAGGGGCCGTGCTCACGCAGTGCGTTCATGTGGATCTTAGTGCCGTAGCCCTTGTGGCCTGCGATGCCGTATTGGGGATATTGTGCGTCCAGCTCGATGCATCCGCGGTCACGGCTGACCTTGGCTAGAATGGACGCGGCGGCGATGGCGGGAACGAGGGCGTCGCCATGAATGACGGCGCGGGCGGGAAGGGCAAAGTCGCGGTCGACGTTACCGTCGATGAGTGCTGCCTCGGGGGCAGGATACAGCCCGTCGATGGCGCGGCGCATGGCCAACAACGATGCTTCCAAAATGTTATAACGGTCGATCTCCTCGACGCTGGATTGCGCGATGCAATAGGTCAGCGCCTTTTCTTTGATCTCGTCAAACAGCTTGTCACGCTTCTTAGGGGTCAGCTTTTTGGAGTCGTTGAGCCCTTCAATGAGCGTTCTTTCGGGTAAAATGCAAGCGGCGGCAACCACGGGGCCGCAAAGCGGACCGCGTCCTGCCTCGTCTGCGCCGCAGATCAGCGTATAGCCCAAGCCTTCAAAGTAGGCGAGCTCGGTGACGTCATTGGTCATTGGTGTCACTCTCCTTTGCCTTTTGCTTGCTTTTTGGCAATACGTCCAGCGTGATGCGCCCGATCTTGGCCGAGCGGAATTCGTCAATGAGCATAATGGCGGTGCGTTCGGTGTTGACCTCGCCGCCCGAGACCAGCATACCGCGGCGGCGGCCGATGGCTTCGACCAGATCCCAATCGCTCAGCTCATCCAGCTCCTGCGGCTCCTTGGCGATGGGATAACGGGTAAGCAGAAGGGCGGGGTACTGCTCGCGCAATCTGCCGCACAGCTTCATTGCGATGGTTTCAATATCCAAAACAGCGTCCTTGATGGCACCTGTAATGGCCAGATTCTCACCGACGATCTGGTCCTCAAATTTTGGCCAGAGCAGACCGGGCATGTCCATCAGATCGATGCCGATGGAGGTGGAATACCAGGCCTTGTCAACGGTAACACCGGGGCGGTTTTCGACCTTGGCCTTTTTGTTACCGACCAGCTTATTGATCAGCGTCGACTTGCCGACGTTGGGAATGCCAAGGATCATGGCGCGCAAGCGTCTTCCTGCCATGCCACGGCTTTCGTATTTTTCGGTTTTTTCCTTGAGAATCTCCTGCACGGTGGGCAGAATGCGGTTGATGCCCTCGCCCGTCAGGCAGTCGATGGCCAGACAACGCACGGTATCCGAGCGGTAATGCTCCGCCCAGCGCTTGGTCTTTTCGGGATCCGCCAGCGCGGACTTATTCAAAAGGACGAGTGTGGGCTTGTTGCCCGTCAGACGCGGCAGTTCGGGATTGCGCGAGCTGTAGGGAATGCGCGCGTCCAGTATTTCGATGATCAGATCTACGTTTTTCAGGTTTTCGGTGATCAAACGGCGGGTTTTCGCCATGTGTCCCGGAAACCATTGAATTTGTGTCGAAGGCATAATGTGACGTTCCTTTTCTGAAAATTTAATCGACCGGAGCAAAGCCGTTTTCCCCGCCCAAGCGGCACAGAACGTGGCCGAGAATGCGGCGCTCGTCGACGAAGCCGATGACCTTGGTTCGGCTGTCGGAGGAATTGTTGCGATTGTCACCCATGACGAACAGATGATCCTTTGGCACGGTCGCGTCAAAGATGCGGTGAGTCGTGCCGTCGGGCATGGGTTCCATGTAAAAGTTGTGCTCGGCAAACAGATCGTATTCGCCCGTTGGGATGCCCATGGAGTTGGTCAGCTGAATGTAGTCCTCCTCGATCAGCACACCGTCGACGTGGACGGTGCCCAGCGTGAAATTAATGCGGACGTGCTGCCCCTCGGTGGCGATGACACGCTTGATGATGGGCTCGTTGAAGCGGGAAAGCTCCTCGCTGGTTTGATGGAAAATAATAACGTCTCCTTGCGCAGGCGTGTAGAAGAGATTGGAAACCAGCAGCAGCTCACCATGCTTGAAGGTAGGGAGCATGGACGTGCCTGATACAGTGCAAACGCGGAAGAAAAAGGAAAATGCGATCAAGATGGCGCAAAGGCAAGTCACGAACAGCTCAACGTATTCCAAAAGAAGGGCGAAGATAGGCGAGCGTGCCTTGTTTTTTTTCTGTTTTTCCTGTTGTGGTTCGGACGTCTGTACGGTATCACCATCCCCGACGGGCTCGATGTCGTCGACATCAACATCCTCCTCGAGCAATACGGGGGCATCTGCCTCGACGGGCGCATCCGGTTCGGCGCAAAGGTCTTGCTCGACGGGGGTATCCGGCAGGGCATTGGGAATATTCTGATCGGACATGAAGGCCTCCTGTATGTGAAACGTAAATAGAATAAAACAAGATAAATATATTCAGCATATATTATAACATATTTAGCGCGAAGATACAAGAATTTTCGCAAGTTTATTTTCAAAAAAGATACAAAATAGCGAGCGTGGGGCATTGCAAAAATTGGTACAATATGATAAAATAAATATAAAGACCGTTCAAAGGAGGATCTGAGCGTGGATCAAAATCAGAAAACGCCCTACACACCCGAGGAAAACGAGGCACGGTATCAGCAAAAAAAGCGAAAGAAAAAAATCGTCAAAATCGCGCTGATCTGCTGTGCTGTGATCGTTGTACTGTATCTTGCGACGCTCTCGCTGAATCCCGATACGCTGGTTGATCAATGGTTCCACAATGACGAGCAACAGCCTCCGCAGAATATTGAATTTTATCCCATAGACGAGGACCTGGATATTTTGACTGATGCCGAGTATCTGGAATACGATCATCGCGTATTCTATTATGATGCAGATAACGGCGCAACCTACTCGGTAGAGGAGGAGGACCTGCCTACGCTGGATGCACAGATTTGCTTTTTCTACGACTATTTCAACATTGTCATTCTCGGAGACGAGGAGGCATATGCCGAATGCTTCGTTTCGGATTATGATAAGCCCTTGCCCGAAAGCTTCACCATGCAGATGGTCTACGATATTCACGTAGAGCCGTACTACAGCGAGAGGGTGGGCAAGAATGCTTATCGTGTAGAATACAAGATTCATAATAATAATGGTACCTTCCGTAACGATATGGGTAGTGACGTATCTCTTCCACTGTTGTTTATTCTGCAGGAAGAGGGAAGCGCGTATCGCATCAAGCAGATCGTTCCGTTTACCCAATATTGATCAATTCGCGGTCGAATGACCACAATTTGAAATTATTTGAAATTTTCTTCAGAAAGCTATTGACAATCATGCGATCGTGTGTTATAATACAATCACGATAACCCATGTAGGTCTAAATTCATGGATAAAAAGGAGGTTTGGATGAAATGATGACGTATGTATGGGCGGCTGTTATCGTAGCGGCGCTTCTCTTGGAGGGCGTGACGTTCGGCTTGGTTGCCATCTGGTTTGTGCCCGGTGCACTGGTGGCATTGATCATGTCGCTGTTTTCCGTGCCGCTGCCGTGGCAGATCCTTGCCTTTGGAATTATTAGCGTGATAACGCTGTTCCTTGGACTCAAGATCCGCCGCAAAAAGACCAAAACGAACGTTGACTCTCTGATCGGCAAAACGGTGTTGATCACCGAAGAGGTGAACAATATCGAGGCCAAAGGCACGGGCAAACTGAACGGACAGGTCTGGACGGTTCGCGCCAAAAATCCGGCGGAATCACTCGTGCCGGGAGACTTGGCAGTCGTTGTCGCTATCGAGGGCGTCAAGCTGATCTGCCGCAAAAAGTAACGCAAAAACCAATTGATTACATTCAAGGAGGAAAATTATGGGACCCTTTATTGTCGTAGGAATTATCATCGGTATACTCTTTCTTCTCGTTATCACCAACATCCACATCGTGCCGCAGGGACAGGCGTTTGTCATTGAGCGTCTGGGCGCATACAACGCGACCTGGTCGACCGGTCTTCACGTTAAGCTGCCTTTCTTTGATCGCATCGCAAAGCGCGTCAATTTGATGGAGCAGGTGGCCGATTTCCCGCCCCAGCCCGTTATCACCAAGGATAACGTTCGTATGCAGATCGACACTGTCGTCTTCTACCAGATCACCGACTGTAAGCTTTTTGCCTACGGTCACACCACCCCTATGGCGGCTATTGAAAATCTGACTTCCACCACGCTGCGTAACATCATTGGTGAGATGGAGCTGGATAACACGCTGACCAGCCGC
>JAZLDE010000130.1:0-2175 GCA_045614625.1 Eubacteriales bacterium | reverse complement strand
GCTTGGTGACCGCGAGACCATGACCTACACCTACTATCAAAACAACGTCAAACCCAAGCCCGAAACGGACGGCAAAAAGGGCTACGTCTGCAAGATCTGCGGCTACGTTTACGAGGGCGACGAGCTACCCGAGGACTTCATCTGCCCGCTGTGCAAGCACGGTGCGTCCGATTTCGAGGAAATCAAATAATTTCAAAAAAAAGGAGAAACTATCATGTTGAATGCAAAGGTACACGAGTTGCTCAATCAGCAGATCAACAAAGAATTCTATTCCGCTTATCTCTATCTTGACTTTTCCAACTACTTCAAGGCACAGGGCCTTGACGGCTTCGCCAACTGGTACATGGTGCAGGCACAGGAAGAACGCGACCATGCCATGCTGTTCTACACCTATCTGCAAAACGAAAATATGCCCGTGACTCTTGAGGCAATCGCCAAGCCGGACAAGGTATTCGAGAGCCACATGGACGTCCTCAAGGCAGGACTGGAGCACGAGGAATACGTCACCTCGCTCATCAACGACATCTACGGCGCGGCTTACGACGTCCGCGATTTCCGCACCATGCAGTTCCTGGACTGGTTCGTCAAGGAACAGGGCGAGGAGGAGACCAATGCCAACGATATGATCTCCAAGATGGAGCTGTTCGGCTCGGATCCCAAGAGCTTGTATATGCTCAATCAGGAGCTGGCCGCCAGAGTTTACACGGCCCCCTCGCTGGTACTTTGATCCATCATCCAAAAAAAGCAAAAACACGGAGGTAATTGATTATGAAAAAATACGTTTGTGACGCTTGCGGCTGGGAATACGACGAATCCGTCGGCGATCCCGACAACGGCATCGCTCCCGGCACGAAGTTCGAGGATCTTCCCGATGATTTTGAATGCCCCTTGTGCGGCGTCGGTAAAGACGGCTTCAGCGAAGCAGAATAAGATAAAAAAAGGCGCGATTTTTGCAAATCGCGCCTTTTTTCTACCGCTTTTTTGTAAATTCATGTGTCTGCTATTGACGAACTGCGGGAAAAATGTTACAATAAACCATATTAATTCAGGAGGACGTATTATGTCTAAAAGTGTAAAAGATATTCTCAAGCTGATTGAAGAGAACGGTATCAAGATGGTCGACTTCAAAATGGTCGATATCAACGGTCAATACCGTCACGTTACCATTCCTGCCGAGAATTTCTCGGAGGATACCATGAAAAGCGGCATCGGCTTTGACGCCTCCAACTACGGCTACGCGGTCGTAGAAAAGAGCGATATGGTCTTCATTCCCGACCCCGACACGGCCGTGATCGATCCCTTCTGCTCCATTCCTACGCTGTCCATGACGGGTAATGCCATGATCATCGACACGCCCGAAAACCGTCCCCTGCCCCAGTACCCAAGAAACATCATCAAGGCTGCGGTTGAGCATATGAAGCAGAGCGGCGTAGCTGATACCATGTTCATCCTTCCCGAGTTTGAATTTTATCTGTTTGACGACGTGACCTGGGAGGTCAGCGGCCGCGAGATCAGCTCGACTGTCGACGCCGTTCAGTCCTACTGGAACAGCGGCATCGAGGGACACGGCGTGGTCGTTCCCAAGCAGAAAAACTATCACATCGCTAAGCCATTTGATATCTCCTACGAGTGCCGCAGCGAGATGTGCATGCACATGAAGGACGCCGGCATTGAGATCAACTATCACCACCCTGAGGTTGCCGCTTCGGGTCAGTTTGAGATCGAGCCCCAGCTGGGCGAGGTCGTTCACATGGCCGACGCGACCATGATGATCAAGTATATCATCCATAACACCGCTCTCAAGTACGGCAAGTCCGCAACCTTTATGCCCAAGCCCATCTACGGTGAGGCAGGTAGCGGCATGCACGTTCATATGCTGCTGATGAAGGACGGTCAGCCCGTCTTCTCAGACGACAACGGCTACGCGCATCTGTCCGAAACTGCGCACTATTTCATGGGCGGTCTGCTCAAGCATATCGCGTCTCTTTGCGCTCTGACCAACCCCTCCACCAACTCCTTCAAGCGTCTGGTTCCCGGCTTTGAGGCACCCGTGACCGTCGGCTACGCGACCTCCAACCGCTCGGCCGTCATCCGTATCCCCGCCTACGCCAAGAGCCCCGAAAAGCGCCGCTTTGAGCTGCGCAACCCCGACGCGACCTGCAACCCCTACTTCTG
>JAZLDE010000129.1:0-3432 GCA_045614625.1 Eubacteriales bacterium | reverse complement strand
CGTTATCGGTCTTGTTTTTATTTTCCTTTAACCAAAGCAAAAGATGGATGTGGTTAGGCATTATTACATATTTTTCAACCGACAAATGCTCATAAAAATCATTTAATTGTTTTATGTATTTATCAGCAATTTCTCCGTATCTCGTCAATTCCGGTTGCGGACAGTCGAGGACGCCTGTCCCTACAACGCGAGATAGGATGCATCGCCTGTTTTGCGTACAAATCGTTATAAAATATACTCCAACACTATTGTAATCAAAACTTTGATATCTTGGTGTTTTTCTCTTTTTAAGTTCATCCATTTTTATCACCTATCCCATTATAACACAAATCGGCAGAGAAAACAAGTTCTCTGCCGAAGTTTTTGCGCCTACCAATTCTTCCCTAAGAATGCAGAGAGAAGGGCGAATTCCTTTTTTGATGGCGGAAGAAATAATTAATTCTTAATAAATAATAAAAATTGTTTACTTTTGTCGGAATATATGGTAGAATGGTGGCAAGATAGATCGCCCGAGATAAAAACGCTGTATTTCGGACGATTTTTGTTTGCTATCATGACCAACAAAGGAGATTTCTTATGACTTGGGGCACCTTTGGCGCTGTCCATATTATCACCATCATTCTGACGGCGGTTCTGAACGTTGCATTGTATTTCATTCTTAAATATCGCTCGCCGCGCACCCAATGGATCGTGCTGGGCGTGCTGTCCTTTGCGGGTGTCGCGGCTATCATCTTCAATTTGCTCACTTGGGGCTCGCCGTTGGAATATTTGCCCTTGCACCTGTGCTCGCTCAATGCCATGGTTTTGCCCTTCGCAGTGTGGTTCAAGAGCGAAAAGCTGGGCAATCTGTTGTTGCTTTGGTCGCTCGGTGCACTATTCGCCATCATCGTCAACGATGCCTCGGCTGACTTTGAGCTGCTGAGCTGGACGTTCGTGTTCTACTATTTTCCCCACGTACTCGAGCTGGGTATACCGATTCTTATGATGAAGCTGGGGCTGGTTAAGCTCAAGGCCAAATGCGTCATTTCGACCATCATCATCACCATGGCCAGCTACACGCTCATTCATTTCATCAACGTATGGATCAACAACCATTGCCTCGCCAACAGCGTGACGAACCCGTCGGGCGAGATCATTCAGGTCAACTATATGTTCTCCATTACCCCCGCCAATCCGCTCTTGCAGCTGTTCTACAAGCTCATTCCACACGAGTATTGGTATATGTATTTGGTCGTTCCCGTCGTTGTGGTCTATTTGGGTGCGATCTATCTGACGCACCATTTCGTCACCCGCAAGCGCAAGGGTAAGATCGCTGAAGCATAATTCTTAATAATAAAACAAACGTCCCGAGGAAAGCTCCTCGGGACGTTCTTTTGTTGTTTATTTAAGGAAATCAGGGCCGAGCGTTTCGCCGTCCTGTACCAGATACTGGAAGGTCAGCGATTTCACGGCACCACCCCACCCACCGCGCGTGGTGGTATTGCGCAAGCGGATGTAGAGAATCTCCTCTACGTCTGCGTATGCGCCGACGACGACACAAGCAACGCCGTCGTTGGTGCCCGCGTTGGCGGAGTAGGACGAGATCTTGCTGTAGTTGATAACCTCAGTGAAGTTAACACCGTCACCCGAGACCTCCAGAACGTAGTTCTGAGACAGTTGGGCAGCCACGACTAAGCCGCGGTATGCTGAAATATTGAACTTCCAAATGATCTCGGCATCGTTGTCAGTGTAGCGCTTGGAACCGTCCGCTCTACCCGAATTGAAGTGAATAAAGGGGGCATCGGTGCCTGCGTTATTAACGGACAGCTTAAAGCTCTCATAGGTCAGATTTTCGATTGGTGTCTCGCCGCTACCCCAGTAAACGGAGACCGTTACGGGCATTTTGGGAGAGCTGAATACCTGCACGCAAAGTGAGTTGGTGTCGGCATCCCATACCTGAGATGCGCCGGAAAGACCGTTTTCGTAGGTCGCGACCACGCTGAGCGGAACCATGCCCTCGGGAGCGGCGATGCGGATGGGCGTTGCTGCGTTTTCAGCAGCGTACAGCTCGATGATGGTCAGATCATCCATCTCCTGAACGGACTGGACAAAGCCACCTGCGTAAGATACAACGGGTTTAGTCAACTCCTCGGTATTCTGCACGCGCAGGAAAAGGGAAGCCGTACCCTCCTTGATTACGGGATTAATGATCATTTCAAGGTTGGGAGAGAAAATGTTGACGTAAGTACCGGTGAGCTTGTAATCGCCCTTGAGCGGATAGACGGCCACGTAGTCGCCGCGCTCAACGACAAACGCGTTTGCGGTGACGTAGTCATAGTCGGTGGTTTCGGTCGCCTTGGCGGTCAGCATGCGCATCAGATCCGCGCCTGCCGCGCTATCGCTGTAATCGGTGGTGGAAAGACCAACCATCAGTACGGTACCCTCTCCAACGTCGAAGGTGATACCAACGGCCTTGCCGTCCGCCGTTTCGAGCAACGTCTCAAAGCCGGTGCCCTCGTAGTAATAGGTGAAGTTGTCGCCGCCTGCCTTGAGTGCGCCGTTGGCAAAGCTATCTGCATTGGCCGCGGTCTTGCCGCCGAGCCAGTTGAGTGCCTTGGCGCCGCCGGTGAGCGTTGCTGCCGAGATGCTGTCGGCTACGCCCAGGTGCTGAAGCAGGTTGGCGGTGGGCGAGCCGCCCTTGCCCTCCTGATTCCACCAAGCGTCGGGGATGGTCAGGTATTCGTCGGGACCACCCAGATAGAGCAGCGTGCCGCCTTCCTTGACCCAAGCCGCGATGGCCGCGTTGAGTTCTTCATACAGAGGCTTTTGGTTGTCATAGGAAACGATCAGAACGGAAACGTTTTTAAGATCTTCGGGCTTGGTGATCAGTTCCATCGCCATGGTGCGAAGCGGAATGCCGTCGTATACCAGGGGCGCGGCGACGCCCCAGAAGCCGTCGTAGGCGTTTTCGCCGTATTCGGGCTTGTCGGGCGACTGCCAGGTCAGGGTGTCACCCAGCAGATAGGTGATACCGGGGGTACCCGCAATCGACTTGAAGGGAGCACCCGAGATCTCAAGAAGGGCATTGTGAATGTTGAGCTGCTCGCTGCGGTAGTCGGGAGAAACGTTCATAAAGGAACGGTTGGTCCAGATCAGCTCCCAACGGTTAATCTCGGAGTACATCATGGAGGCAACCAGCTGCTGGTGGCACAGCTCACGCCAATACGCCTCCGGTTTTTGCGTGTAGGTATCCGACATCGGGTCCCACAGCGCGTAAAAATCGGCGTTGTAGTACTTTGCGGCGTCAAGATAGGTGCCGTAATCCACATAGGCGTTGACAAAGGTGTGCTTTCCGCTCGTACCCTCGTAGCGGATATTGTTTTCGATGGTGTTGCTCCAGGTCTGACCCGTAACCGACTGCACAAGTCCCGTGCCCATCATGTGCACGTAGCC
>JAZLDE010000128.1:0-6891 GCA_045614625.1 Eubacteriales bacterium | reverse complement strand
ACGGGAGGATCAACATCGTCACCACCGCCTACGGGAGGAGTAACGGAGGGGTTGTAGCCGGACAGGTACTTGGCACCAACGTAGTAGAACTGACCGTCGGTATCCTGAATGCGGTACCAGTGACCGTCAGGAGAGATCGCTACGCACTTGACCGTTGCGCCCTTGTTCAGGTATGCGGCAACGTTTTCATCGGTGGGATCCATCCAAGGAGAGGTGCGCTTCTTGAGAACGTCAGCGGTAACCGTCTTGTTGATGGCTTCTTCCAAAGCAACGAAGGAGCTGCCGGTGATATCCTCGGTGGTTACGTAATCAGAGCTGAGATAATACTGCTTGCCCTCGTACACAACAACGCTCCAGCCGGCCTCGTTCTTGGCGATACGCTCCAGCTTGGTACCGAAGGAAAGCTTGGTAACAACCTGGCCATTCATAGAGGGCTCGGTACGCAGGTTGAGCGCCTCGGTGGTTACGTATACGATTTCAGAAGGAGTAATCTGAACAAACTCGTTAGGATCGGTTACAGGGGGAACTACGGGATCATCGGGATCATCAGGCTGCTCGGGTGCGGTGTACAGAGCCAGGCAGTTGGAAGCAACGTAGTACTCGCCCTCAAGACCTGCAGCCTCGTAGCGGATCTTGCTCCACTCACCGTCCTCGGACACACCGATTCGAGTAACGACCTCGTTGACGCGAAGCTCTCCTGCGACGTTGGCAACGTCAGCAGCGGGCTCACGGCGAAGCTCAACGGTTACAAGCGCATAAACCTGCTCATCAACCTCGGTAAAGTTGATCTCGGGCTTTTCGGGATCCACGGGCTTTTCCAGCTCGGCGCCGCACTTATCACACTTGTAGTCCGTGTCGTTGTCCTCGTGCGTGCAAGCGGGTTTTTCCAGCTCGGCGCCGCACTTATCGCACTTGTAATCCGTGTCAGCATCCTCGTGCGTGCAAGCAGGCTTTTCGAGTTCGGCACCGCACTTGTCGCACTTGTAGTCCGTATTGGCATCCTCATGCGTCGTGCAGGGAGTCTCGGGATCCTTAGGCTCATCCGGGGTTTTATCTTTACATGCGACCATAGAACCTACGATCAGCAGAGCGAGTGTAAACGAAAGAATCTTTTTCAACATCATTCTTTTCTCCTTGTTTCATCAATTTTTATGGATTTAACGGTGCTACGCGGAATATTTGGGCAACCCCGTACATATACTGCTTACATTATACCACAACATATGGGGCTTGTCAAGAAAATTATCCACATTTTTTAGATAAATTTGCGTCTTTTTTCGTGCTGGCACGACACCAAAATTCTTCTCTCGCCAAAATCCCTTTCGGTGGTGAATGCGCCCTTTTTTATACGCCGTTAGATACCGTTTTCGGGTACGTCTGTGGGGAATGAAAAGAGAAGCGAAACGGTCGATTTGCTGAACGCTTTGCAATAAATCGGCAGATTGTCAAAAACATCACAGTTTTTTCTTGACAAGACAGCGTTTGTGTGATACAATATTTCATTATGATATCGTACACGCACGCACTATGCGTAGCGTTCGAAAGGAGACCTTACAAGCTATGATGAAAAACAGTGATAAGACCATGGAAAAAATCGTGGCTCTTTGCAAAACGCGCGGCTTCATTTTCCCCGGCTCCGAAATCTACGGCGGCCTTGCCAACTCCTGGGATTACGGTCCTTTGGGCGTTGAGTTCAAGAACAACGTAAAGAAGGCTTGGTGGAAAAAGTTTGTTCAGGAGAGCAAATATAACGTTGGCCTTGACAGTGCCATCATCATGAACCCCCAGACCTGGGTGGCTTCGGGACATGTTGGCGGCTTCTCCGATCCTCTGATGGACTGCAAGCAGTGCCGTGCCCGTCACCGTGCGGACAAGCTGATCGAGGAGTACGCTTTTGAGAACGGCACCGACGACAATCCCGCCGCTTGGTCGTTCGAGGAAATGGCTGCTTTCATCAAGGAAAAGAACATCGGCTGCCCCACCTGCGGCGGTCACGAGTTCACCGACATCAAGAAGTTCAATCTGATGTTCAAGACCTTTATCGGCGTTACCGAGGACAGCACCTCGACCGTATATCTGCGTCCTGAAACGGCACAGGGTATTTTCGTTAACTTCCCTGCCGTTGCGCGCTCGACCCGCCGCAAGCTGCCCTTCGGTGTAGCACAGATCGGTAAGTCGTTCCGTAACGAGATCACGCCCGGTAACTTCGTCTTCCGTACCCGCGAGTTCGAGCAGATGGAGCTGGAGTTCTTCTGCAAGCCCGACACCGACCTTGAGTGGTTCGCCTACTGGAAGGACTACTGCCACAAGTGGCTGTTGGATCTTGGCATGAAGGATGAAAACCTGCGTCTGCGCGACCACGATCCCGAGGAGCTGGCATTCTACTCCAAGGCAACGACCGACTTCGAGTTCCTGTTCCCGTTTGGTTGGGGCGAGCTGTGGGGTATTGCCGACAGAACCAACTACGACCTGGGCCAGCATGCCGAGCACAGCGGCAAGGACATGACCTATTTCGATCAGGAAGCCAATGCGCACTACGTTCCCTACGTCATCGAGCCCTCGCTGGGTGCTGACCGCGTAGCACTTGCCTTCCTTGTTGAAGCGTATGACGAAGAGGTCATCGATGAAGCAAAGAACCACGTTCGTACCGTTCTGCACCTGCACCCTGCCCTCGCCCCCTTCAAGGCGGCTATTCTGCCTCTGTCCAAAAAGCTGGGTGATAAGGCCGGAGAAATTTATGACGAGCTGTCCAAGTACTTCATGGTTGACTACGACGAGACCGGCTCGATCGGTAAGCGTTACCGCCGCGAGGACGAGATCGGCACGCCTCTTTGCATTACGGTTGACTTTGAGACCGTTGGCGATCCCGAAAAGGGTGTCGAGGCTGACAACTGTGTCACCGTCCGTGACCGCGATACCATGGAGCAGGTTCGCATCCCGATTTCCGAGCTCAAGAGCTACATCGAGGAAAGAATTCAGTTCTGATTATGAATATCACAAAACCGCGCATGGAGTTTTCCGTGCGCGGTTTTGCGTGTAGGTGGAAAAGGGGATTCATGATTTAAAACAACTTCTTCTACGGACGCGCATACTGCTTCGCGCTGCGCTATGCGGCTGCAAATGTTACTTCTTTGTCGTTCAACAAAGAAGTAACCAAGAAAATGAACTCGGACGTTCCCTCCGAGCCCTCCCTTTTGTGCCGCTCTGCAAAGCGAAAAAGGAGAAAGACATAGAAATTTCAAGTGTATCACTCACCGCCTCACCAACACGAGCGGCAGGCGCAGACAGCAAAAAGTCTTGCGGGGTTCTTAAGGGCATTAGGCCCTTAAGTTCTCTTTCTTTGCCCTTTTTTTGTGGAACGATAAAGAAAGTGCATCTTTGCTTTTAGTGAGCGCGCGACGCAGGCGCGCAGTATGAGCGTCCGTAGAAAAAATCGTTTCAAATTCAGCCTTCAATAATTTTTCCAAAAACCTATTGCCAAACCTCCCCTCTTTGTGGTATACTATACTCTGTAAAATAACGCAATAAAGGAAAAAACAATTATGATCATTGCACTTGAAGAAGCCAAATATAAATTAACCGCCCTGCGCGAGCCTGTTGCCGAGCTGCGCAACGCTCTGCGCATCGACCAGCTGCGCTCCGCCGCCGAGGATGAGGAGCAGCAGACGCTCGACCCCTCCTTCTGGAACGATCCCGACCGATCCTCCCGCATCCTTCAGGGCATCAAGCAGAAAAAGACCACCATTGAAAATTATGAAAAGTTAGTTGCTCGTCTGGAGGACGCTATCGCTCTCGCAGAAATCGCCATTGAAGCGAGCGATGAGGACAGCATCCCTGAAGTACAAAGCGAGCTGGAGGCCATCACAGCCGAAGCGGAAAAGCAGCGCATCGGTGTTTTGCTGTGCGGCGAATACGATAAGAACAACGCCATCGTTTCCTTCCATCCCGGTGCGGGCGGAACCGAGGCACAGGACTGGGCGCAGATGCTGTACCGCATGATCACACGTTGGGCCGAGCGAAACGACTTCACCTATAAGCTGGTTGACTGGCTGGACGGTGACGAAGCCGGCATCAAGAGCGCGACTATCATGGTCGAGGGCATGAACGCTTATGGCTATCTTAAGAGCGAAAACGGTGTCCACCGTCTCGTTCGCGTGTCCCCCTTCGACGCAGCAGGCCGCAGACAGACCTCCTTCTCTTCCATCGAGGTCATGCCCGAATTTGACAACGTCGATTCCGTCGAAATCCGCGACGAAGACATTGAAGTCACTGCCCACCGTTCCTCCGGTGCGGGCGGTCAGCACATCAACAAGACCGACTCGGCCATCCGCATCGTGCACAAGCCCACAGGCATCGTCGTCGGCTGACAGACCGAGCGTAGCCAGCTTCAGAACAAGGAAACAGCGATGAAGATGCTCAAGGCCAAGCTGATGGAGATCAAGCTTCGCGAGCGTTTGGACAAGATCGAGGACATCAAGGGCAACCGCGCAAACATCGAGTGGGGCTCTCAGATCCGCTCCTACGTCTTCATGCCCTACACGCTGGTCAAGGACAATCGTACCCAGTATGAAACGGGCGACGTCAACGCCGTTATGGACGGCGAGATTGACGGCTTTATCAACGCCTATCTCAAGCATCAAGCGGCAAACAACGCCAACAATTAATAAACGAAAAAATGCTTTTCGCCTTGCGCGAAAAGCATTTTTTACAGCAAAAGACGGACACCGTTAGTGCCCGTCTTTTTTTGATTATTTTGCGTATTTTCCGTAGATGTAACGATAGTCGTCAACGTACAGCAGCTGGCTGTTTGCGCTAGCCGTAATGGCAATGTATCTGCCACCCGAGTTCGACTCCATATAAGTTGCCAAACAGTAGCCTGCCTCGTCGGTCAAGCCTGTCTTAGCCGCCACAATCTTACCGTTGTCCGGGAAGAAGGGGAATGGAACGATAAAGTTGTAAAGATCAGCAAAATATGTACTGTAGAACGTTACCTTGCCGTGAATATTCGTGGTCGTCTCGTGCTTTTCGGTCGAGAGAAGCGTCTTAACGCGCTCGTTGGCCATGGCAGCAGCCATGATGCTTGCCATCTCGCGACAGGTGGTGTAGTGGTTGGGATCGTGCAAGCCCGTGGCATTAGCAAAATGCGAGCTGAGCAAGCCAAGCTCTGCTACCTTATCGTTCATCATCTGAACGAATTTCTCGTTCGAGCCGGCAATGTAAATACCAAGCTGCATCGAAGCGGCACAGTCGGATTCGAGAGCAATGGCATACAGAAGGTCGATCACCTTGACCTCTTCTCCTGCCTTGAAGCCGAAGCCCGAAGCATTCTGCGCCTGCATCTGGGTAATGACATCCGTCGTGAAGGTCACGTACTGGTTCATGTCGGCATCCTTGAGATTTTCGCAAGCAACCAACAGCGTCAGCACCTTGGTCATCGACGCGGGATAGATGCGCCAGTCTCCGTTCAATTCAGCAACGATGCGATTGGTGTCCAAATCGACCAGGATCGCGTAATCGGAGTACAAGCCGATATCCTCAGCCAGTACCTTCTTATCCATCGTGACCGTATTGCCGTCCTTCTTCATGATAAAGGAAGGCTTTGGATTCTGTTCCCCGGGATCGGTCGAAGAGGGCGTCTTTTCCTTGATTTCAAAGGTGGTGCTTGCTACGCCGTTCTTGGAATGAATACCAATCACATAGTGGCCGGCAGCAAGCGTTTGCAGGTATTCTGCCTTAAGAGTTACGATGGTGCTTCCCTCGCTGATCATGTAATTGGAGGGCTCAAGCGTGGTACTGTTGATCGCCACCTGTACAAAATCCGCAAGAGCAGCATCTGACACAAACGTCAGCGTTTTATCGGCCTCATCGGGGCTCCAAGACTGCCCGCTTGAGGAGGGCAACATGATGGGTTTTTCGTCCTTTACCGGATCGTCAATGGGCGGATGGGGATCCGCCGGCTCGTCGGTAGGACCATACAGCTTGGAGATCCAATGGATCGATAGTACACAAATAACAATGAGCAAAAAGGTCAGGACCGCCAAAATCAGGCCCCAGAGCATATTCATCGGCGAAGGTTGATCGATCCGATTGGCTTGGTGGTGCTGATGATCGTGACCGGAATGGTGATGCTGATTATGATTTTGTCCTGAAGTGTTCATAACGTTGATCACAAATCCTTTCTGTATATTACAAAGCTTCACGCAACAATGCGGCGCGAAAGAGGAAAATTCCAACTGAAAATGGGTATAATTCGCCCATAGATGCTTCATTTTACCATAAAAAAAAGAGAATGTCAAGAAAAAAATCAATTTTCATCATAAGTATGCTCTTTTTTTGCGAAAAATGTCTCTGCGCGCCTCCTTTGGCCAAGCTTGCCGTTCATTTTTCCCAAAATCCCCCACGGAAAATTGTATTTTATGACGATTGACACTTTTTTTCATATATGGTATACTATTATATATTTTTTAAATGCGGGCGCGCGTGTGTAAACCTGCGGTATTGCGCCGTCCGATCAATCAAGGTAGTCGTTTTCGCTCTCTGCCAACCGCAGGGGGCTTTTTATGTTACCGCCAAGGAGGACACCAACATGACCATCATCGACGTTTTAGAGCAAAACGCCATTCAATACTCCAAGGAGACCGCGCTGGTTGAGATCAATCCTCAATTTGAGCAATCCAGCCGCATCACCTGGCGCGATTACGCCCTGATCCAGCCCGAACCCGGCGAGCCCTTCCGTCGCGAGATCACCTGGACGGATTTCGATCAAAAAGCCAATCGCTTTGCCAATCTGCTACTGACACGCGGCTGCAAAAAGGACGACAAGATCGCCATTTTGCTGATGAACTCCATTGAGTGGTTGCCCATATATTTCGGCATTCTCAAGGCAGGGGC
>JAZLDE010000127.1:0-12441 GCA_045614625.1 Eubacteriales bacterium | reverse complement strand
TGCGATCCAAATTTCGGGGACGAGAACGCCCTCAAGGTCCAAACATACGATATTCATGTTGCTCATGGTTTTGATCTCCTGTGTAAACTTGGGGTATGGATTTCACGCCAGCAGAGAGGCGATGAAAACGAAAAGATAATAGAATGTACCGCCGACCATTAATAGGGCCAGCAACAGCGCGAAGGCGCGAACGATCCACTTGCGGGTGTTTTCTTTTTTGTTGATTTTTTGTTCGTGGTGATTGGTTTTCATGGGACTATCCTTTCAGCTATGAAGTGGATTATGCGAGATCCTCGGGGATGTCGCCTTTTTTGATCTCGACCGAGGCGGACGGGATCTTGATCTTACGGCAGGATGCACCGGCGAACTTGCCATCAGCAGCGGGAGCGGCGATGACACGCTCAAGCGATGCGCCCGGCTTCATGGTGATGAGCTGAACGCCCTGCGAGGTACGGGTTGTCTTTTCGGGAATGAGTGCGGATTTGATGAGAATGCCCCGATTGTCGCTTCCAACGAGCAAGAGATCCAGCGGCTTGTTATTCTTTTCAAAGAAAATACCTGCAATGGGAGAGGTTTCGGAGTAAGCAGCCGTCAGCTTGCGGCGGAAGCCCTTGGTTTCGTAGGCGCTCATGGGGATGCGTACGCCCTTGCCGTTCTGGAAGATGAGAATAACATGGTCCTTGGTAGATAGAGAACCGTGCAGCAGGTGCATCATCATGGGACGCTCACCCTCGCTCATGCCCAGCTTGCTGGGAACGAATTCACCCATCTGCGAGGCCTTGAGTATATCAAATTCCGATATGTGGGCACGGAAGACCTGTGCCTTGTCGGTAAAGAAGAGAACGTCGTCATTGGGATCTGCATCGATGATATCGGTGATGCGGTCGCCCTCCTTGAGACGGTGTTCTTCCGGCTTGGCGTTGGGAGCGGTTCGGATGGCCATTCTCTTGATGTAGCCCTCCTGCGTGAAGACCAGCTTAGTGGGTACAGCCTCCTCCGCCTCGCTCTTGGCGGGATCGTATACGTCAAACGGCGGCTCGACGATGATGGTCTTGCGAGGCTTACCGTATTTTTGTTTGATGGTAGTCAGTTGCTTGGCAATCAGAGCCTTGAGCTTAAGCTCATCGGCAAGAATACCCTCCAGCTCCTCTATTTCCTTTTGCAGAGCTTCGATCTCGCTGATGCGGTCGAGGATGTAGCGGCGATTGAGGTTACGCAGCTTGATGTCGGCGATATAGTTGGCCTGTACCTCGTCGATGGAGAAGCCCTCCATCAGGTTGGGGATGACCTTTTCGTCGTCTTCTGTCTTACGGATGATGCGAATGGCCTTATCGATGTCAAGCAGAATCTTACCAAGACCCTTGAGCAGATGTAGCTTGTCCTTTTTCTTACCGAGGTCAAACGTCAGCTCGCGGTGCAAGCATCCCATGCGGAAACGGATCCACTCGGTCAGAATATCCTTGACACCCAGGCGGCGGGGCGCACCGTCAACGAGAATGTTGAAGTTGCACTTGAAGTTGCTCTCCATGGGCGTGTAATGGAACAGCTTGAGCATGAGCTTGTCGGGATCGACACCACGGCGCAGATCCAGCGTCAGCTTAAAGCCGTGCAGGTCGGTTTCGTCGCGGAAGTCGGTGACCTCCTTGAGCTTGCCCGCTTTGATCATCTCGGTCAGCTTTTTCATGATCAACTCGATGCTGGTCGAGTAGGGGATCTGAATGATGTCGATGCAGTTGTTGGCCTTGTCGTATACGTAACGGGCGCGCAGACGAACGCTGCCTTGTCCCGTTTCAAATACCTCGCGCATTGCTTCCTGCTCGTACAACAGCAATCCACCGCCCGAGAAATCGGGGGCCTTGATGATCTCCATCAGCTTATCAATGGACAGATTGGGCTTTTTGAGCAGGGCAATGGTACCGTCGCAGATTTCTGCCAGATTAAACGAGCAGATCTCGGATGCCATACCGACGGCGATACCCGAGTTGGGCATGACCAGCACGTTGGGATAGGTGGTAGGGAGCAGGCGAGGCTCCTTCATGGTACCGTCGTAGTTGTCGATCATATCGACCGCGTTTTTGTCGATGCCGCGGAACAGCTCGATGCTGAACTCCTCTAGCTTGACCTCGGTGTAACGCGAGGCAGCGGGGGGCATTTCGGAGGAATACTGCTTACCAAAGGTACCCTTGGAGTCAACCAGCGGATGAAGCAGCGTCTCGTTATCGCGAGTCAGTCGTACCATGGTCTCGTAAATCGCGGCGTCGCCGTGAGGGTTGAGCTTCATGGTCTGACCGACGACGTTGGTACTCTTGGTGCGGTTGCCCGTCAAAAGTCCCATTTTATACATGGTGTAAAGCAGCTTGCGATGGGAGGGCTTCAGACCGTCGATCTCGGGGATGGCACGCGAGAGAATAACGGTCATAACGTAAGGCATGTAGTTTTTCTCTATCGTTTCTGTAATGGGCTGCGGCCGCGCGGGCGCGTGCACGATCTCTTTTTTTTCTTCTACCTTACTTTTCTTGGTTCTTGCCATAGGTGTAGTCTAACTTCCTTTCTGCTAACGGTTATCGGGAAGGGATATGCTTTATGGTGTGGGCGGCTGCACGGATCATTCGATTGTATAGCGCAAGCCCCAGGCCCTCTTTTGGAGGCAAATGAGCGTAGATAATATCGGGTTTTGAGCGATCGGCCTCGCGCAGATTGCGAAACAGCACTCTTGCGTGAGAGGCAAGATCGTCAGCGCGACCGACGGGATATAGCGAAGCATTCGGCAGCTGTTCGACTTCTTCGTCGTAACAAAGAACGGCGCAGCGAACGCACGTTTGCTCTTGCTTTAGATAATCAAGCACGTCCTCGGGACTGCCGTCGAGCAATACCAGCGGCGCATCGGGGGCGTAGTGGCGGGATTTCATACCGGGGGAGAGGGGGCGCTCGTTTTCACCCAGACGCTCGGATACGGCCGCGGCAACGTTGACGTTGGCTACGACCATGCAAAGCGCGTCGTAGGTGATGGCACCGGGGCGCAGCAGCGTAACGGTGTCCTCGTCCTCGATTTTGATGATGGTTGATTCAAGCCCGATGTCGCACTCGCCACCATCGATGATCATGTCGACGCGACCGTCCATGTCGTCAACGACGTGGGCAGCACATGTGGGAGAGGGCTTGCCAGAGCGATTGGCACTGGGGGCTGCAATGGCCACGCCTGCCGCCTCGATCAGAGCATGCGCCACGGGATGCGAGGGGCAGCGAACGGCAACGGAGTCAAGTCCGCCCGTCGTTTCGCGCGGAATGACGTCGCGGCGGGGCAGGATGACTGTCAGCGGTCCCGGCATAAACGCTTTTGCCAAGCGATAATAGCAGGGGCAGGTGAGAGCATATTGCTCGGCGTCGTCGGGATGTGCAATATGTATAATGAGCGGATTGTCGGAGGGCCGACCCTTCGCCTCATATATTTTCCTGGAGGAATCGGCGCTTGTGGCATCGCCGCCAAGGCCGTAAACAGTTTCGGTGGGGAAAACGACCAAGCCACCGCGGCGCAGAATATCGGCTGCTTCGCGCAGCACGTGTGCGTCACGGACGAGATCGCTTACCGTCATAATTTGTGTATTCAAAGGTATCTTACCGTTCCTTTGCCATTAACTTTCGTTTTGACGCTGTAGCTTTTCGGCAGTATCGGCGCTGATGAGAGCTTCAATCATTTCGCCGATGTTGCCATTGAGAAAATCGTCCAGAGAGTAGAGCGTCAGGCCGATGCGGTGATCGGTCACTCGCCCTTGGGGAAAATTATAGGTTCTGATACGTTGCGAGCGGTCGCCTGAGCCGACCTGTGAACGTCGGGAGGCGGCAATCTCGTCTTCTTGCTGGCGTTGCTCAATGTCGTACAGCTTGGTCTTGAGCATTTTTAGAGCCAGATCCTTATTTTTGAACTGGGAACGCTCCTGATCGCATTCCACGACGATGCCACTCGGCTTGTGTGTCAGACGCACGGCAGATTCGGTCTTGTTGACGTGCTGACCGCCCGCGCCCGAGGATTTACAGCTTTCAAATACCAGATCGGCAGGGTTGATCTCAATGTGTACGTCCTCCGCCTCGGGGAGCACGGCAACCGTAGCCGCCGAGGTCTGGATGCGCCCCTGTGACTCGGTTTCGGGGACACGCTGAACGCGGTGCGTGCCGCTTTCAAAGCGGAAGCGGGAATAGGCACCATCTCCCTCGACCATAAACACGATCTCGCGGTACCCGCCAAGCTCGGTTTCGTTTTTGCTGGTCACGCTGACGCGGAATTTGGCCTGCTCGGCATACATGCAGTACATGCGGGACAGATCGGCGGCAAACAGCGCGGCTTCTTCGCCGCCCGTGCCCGCACGGATCTCAACCAGTACGTTCTTTTCGTCGTTGGGGTCGCGGGGAATGAGCAGCACCATCAGCTCGCGGCGCAGCTGCTGCTCAAGGATGCGACATTGCTTGATCTCCTCCGAGGCCAAAAGCTTCATATCGGCATCCGTGCCGGGCGTGCGCAGGATTTCCTCTGCTTCTTCAATGGCAGACAGCACAGCGCACAGCTCGCGGTATTTGGTCACCGTCGGCTCCAGCGCGCGATATTCCTTCATGCGCTTGGCGTACTCGGTGGGATTGGCCAGTAAGGAGGGATCAGAGAAGGATTCCTCCAAATTACGATATTTCAACTCAATAGCAGCAAGTTTATCTTGCATCGAAGGAATCCTCCTCTCTCCGTTATTGTTTATCGTTTCTTTGCGATCAAGCGCGCAGGAATGCGCAGAATGCTCTGTGAGCCTCGTACAGGTCTGCCTTGGAGATCAGCTCGTAGGGCGCGTGCATCGCGGTTACGCCGACACCGATATCGATGGTATCGATGTTGTGCTTGGACAGGAACTTGGCGACCGTTCCGCCGCCGCCTGCGTCAACGGCACCCAGCTCGGCGATCTGCCAAACGATACCGGCATTGTCGAGTACGTTGCGGACCCAGCTTGCGTATTCAGCGGTGGCGTCGTTGGTGCCGCCCTTGCCGCCGGAGCCCGTGTACTTGGCAACGGATACGCCGCAGTTGATGATGGATGAGTTGCGGATCTCGAAGGGCTCGGGGAAGTTGGGCTCGAAGTTAGCCGTAACGTCCGAGGACAGGCACTTGGAGTTAGCGCGGATAACGCTCGACTTACCGCCAAGAGATTCGGCGAGGCAGTCGATCAGGTCGAGGATAACCTCACACTGCATGCCCGTTGCACCGTCACTGCCCGTTTCTTCCTTGTCAGCGAGAATGATGATGTCGGTATGAGCGGTATCGGCACACTCGAACAGCGCGGTCATTGCGGGATAAGCGCAGACGCGGTCGTCGTGGCCGTAAGCGGCGATCATGGAGCGGTCAAAGCCGACGTCGCGAGCCTTCAGTGCGGGAACGACGCACAGCTCAGCCGTGGTCAGATCGCGCTCGGTGATGCCGTACTTGTCGTTGAGCATTTTAAGAACGTTGATCTTAACGCCGTCCTTTTCGGCATCCGACAGAGGTCTGCTGCCGATAAGAACGTTGAGCTTTTCGCCTGCGATGGCGGTGTTCAGCGGCTTTTCGCCCTGCGCACGGCCCAGGTGAGGAAGCAGATCGTTGATATAGAAGATGGGATCGGCATCGTCCTCACCAACCGTTACAGTCACGCTCGTGCCGTCGTTGAGAATGACGACGCCGTGCAGAGCCAGCGGAACGGTGACCCACTGATACTTGCGGACACCACCGTAGTAGTGCGTCTTGAAGAAGCCCATACCGTGATCCTCGTACAGGGGACAGGGCTTGAGATCCAGACGGGGAGAGTCGATGTGAGCGGCAATGATGCGGATACCGTTGTTGATGTCCTCGGTGCCTGCCTTGATCAGGAACAGGTTTTTGCCGCGGTTGTTGTAGTACAGACGGTCGCCTGCCGCGATCTTGTCACCCAGACGGTAGGGGCGGTAGCCCTGCGCCTCGGCAAGTGCGATGGAAGCGTCAACGGCCTCGCGCTCGGTCTTGGCGGCGTCCAGATAGGTCATGTAGTCCTTGGCGTAAGCGTAAGCGCCCTCGATCATTGCCTCGTTGTCGGCAAAAATTTCGTAGAAGGACTTTTTCTGGTAGGTCAGGTTTTCGTAGCTGTTTTTGGTTTCAGACATGACTTGAAATTCCTTTCTTGGTTTATGATAAAATTTTGATTTTACGAAAAGGGAACGACTGGCAGCGAGGGATACAAGCGCTGGTAAGCTTGATATGTCTTTTGGATCCTGCGCACGTAAATGCGCGTCTCTCCAATGGGAATACGATCGATGATGAGATGCCCCTGCAGATTGGTCAGCGAGCTGTCTTCCAACCAACCGTCCACGCGTCCGTTGCCTGCGTTATAAGCGGCACAGGCTGTCGGCCAATCGCCGTAGCGATCGTATAGCCGTCGCAGATAATACACACCGTAGCGGACGTTGGTTTCGGGATCGTACAGCATGCCGTCCTCCAAATGCTCGCCCAGCATATCGTCGCTCAGCCAGCGGAAGGTGGAAGGCATCATTTGCATCAGCCCGACCGCGCCTACCGACGATACGGCCTCGGGATCGAAATCACTCTCGGTGCGAATGACCGCGTAGATGAGATTTTCGGGAACGTCATATTGCTTGGCGTAGCGTTCGACGTACGTCTGATATTCTCGTGGATACAGCGCACGGTCGATCTTGGGCTCAAACAGCAAATACAAAGCGCCGATGAGCAGTAACACGGCAACCGCAACGATCGAGATCAGCTGTATCACCCGCTTCGGGGTGCGATTTTGCTTCATGCCAGCACCTCCGTCAAAAGAGACGAAACGCTGGATTTCAGCTCTTGCGCGGTACCGTTATTGTAGATGAGCATTGTCGCGTGTTCAATATAGAAAGCGACGTCGGGTTGCGCATCAAGTCTTTGGGAAATTTGTTCCGGACTCAAATTGTCCCGTTGGATCAATCGCTCGGTACGAATCTTCCGATCTGCTAAAACCGCGATCACGTGGTCGCATCTGTGGTGCAATCCTGCTTCAATGAGCAATGGCGCATCGATGATAGCAGCTTTACAGCCTTGTTTTTCATACGCGGCCAATAGGGCAAACGTTCGTTCAATGACGTAGCGATGAGTGATCTCGTTGAGGCGCTCGTGACGTTGGCGTCCGATCTCCGTCTGCTCAAATACCAATGCCGCGAGTGCTCGGCGATCAAGCGTACCGTCGGGAGTTAGAATGGCATCGGTAAATTCTGCTCGCAATTCGTCAAGACAGGGCGACGGGGGAACGAGCAGCTCGTGATATACCGCATCCGTGTCGATCGAAGGAATACCGTGCTCGGCAAACAGTGCCGCGACGGTTCCTTTGCCGGCGCCGCTTTGTCCGGTCAAACCAATGATCCTCACGGTGCGATCACCTCCGTGCGCACGCCGCCGTTTTGATCGGAGGCTCGTGCTGCCTGCATGACGGCTTGAACGTAAGCACCGTCGTACAGCGAGGGAGAGAAGGGCGTGCCGCTAGCCACGGCGGACAGGTATTGATACATGGATTCCACGTGGCAGCGCAACCAGCCCACGCTTGCCTTGGGCGAAGGGAAGCTGCCGCCGGGGGCAGGATAGCGTCCGCCGCATTCAATGCGGGTAAAGCCGCGCTCGCCGCCAATGGGAGAGGCGGGGCGGTCGTTGTCGTAAAAGTATAGCCACTCGGGCTCCATCAGCTCGTATTTGATGCTGCCGCGCTCACCGAAAATGGCAAGCGAGAGATCGTCGTTGACACCCGTGGCCAGCTTGTTGGCCGTGATGGTGCCGCAGGCACCGCTTTTGAGTCGAGCTGTGATATAGAAGGCCTCGTCGGCATCCGTTTGCCAGTTACCGTGGGTGGGGAAGGCGATTTGCGACGTGCCCTGCACGCTCTCGAAATCACCGCACAGATGGCGGATCAAATCGATGACATGCGAGCCGAGATCAAACAGAACACCGCCACCGTGCTCGGCCGTTTGCTTCCAGCCGGGAGCGCGATCGGCAAAGGTGCTGGAATTGTGCTCGTAGCTGACGCGGAAGGAAAGAATGCGACCAAGGCGTCCTTCGTCGATCAGCTGCTTGGCGCGAAGCATGGGGGCCATAAAGCGATTGTTGAAGACCATGCCGCAAACGCGCCCGCTGTTTTTTTCCGCCTTGACAATGCGCGCGGCCTCATCGGGTGTGACGCAAAGGGGCTTTTCGCACAGTACGTGCTTGCCAGCTTCAAGTGCGAGGCAGATCATATCAGCGTGTAGTGTGTTGGGGGTACAGATATCGATAATATCAATGTCATCACGGGTGATCAGCTCGTCAAAATCCCGTGCCGCGCTTCCAAAGCCGTATTGCTCGCAAAGAGCAACAGAGCGATCATACGAGGTGGTACAAAGGCCTGAGATGCGCGCGGTAAAGGGAAGAGTGCCGTAGTAATAGGGCAGGTTGTGAATGGCAAACGCATGCGTTTTGCCCATGCTGCCGAAGCCGACCATACCGACGTTCAGCTTTTTTTGTTTTTCCATACGCGCCTCCCTGAAGTTTTATTGTGATACTAATACACCTATTATATTATTATACATGAATTGAACGGATTTTTCAAGTCTTCTGCATAGACTTTTATCGAATTTTGAAAAAAACTTTTTCACTTAAAAGCGAAAAGATTACGCAGCGGGACTTGCTTTTTTTGGCGGAGTGATTTATAATGAGTAGAAGACACTTGAAAGGAGGCGTATGTGACAATGAAAAAGGAATTGATCTGTCGAATCTTCTCGCATATGCCCGAACTTGAGACCGAGCGGCTGATCCTGCGCCGCATGCGCGTAGGTGATGCGGACGATATGTATCAGTACGCGCGCCGCACCGACGTGACCCGTTATCTGCGCTGGTCGCCTCATCCCGATCTCTTATATACGCAGGACTATCTGCGTTACATCGCCACTCGCTACGCTGCGGGCAGCTTTTACGACTGGGCGATGGTCTATAAGCAGAACAACCGCATGATTGGTACCTGCGGCTTTACCTCGTTCGATTGCCCCAATGACGTGGCCGAGATCGGCTACGTTATCAACCCGGATTACCGCGGCATGGGCCTTGTGCCTGAGGCCGTGCGGGCCGTGCTTAAATTCGGCTTTGAAAAGCTTCTTTTACATCGCATCGAAGCGCGGTTTATCGAGGGAAATACCGCTTCCTTGCGCGTGATGGAAAAGGTCGGCATGCGCTTTGAAGGCTATCAGCGCGAGAGTATGCTGATCAAGGGAAGCTACAAAACCATTGGCTATTGCTCCTTGCTTTGCTCCGAATATGAGGAAAATAGGAAACGGAGCGAAGAAAATGACGGCAATTTGTGCGAAAAAACATCGGTTTTTTCATAAAATGGATGTAAATTTCGAAAAAGCCTATTGCCAAAGCGAAAAAAGTGTGCTACAATGAATTATTAATGAGATGAAAAGGCGCGCCGACGATCGGTGCGTAGAGAGGTGTAAGAAATGCAGAAACGAACCAATCCTTTGGCACTGAAGGGCGACGCGAAGTCGGAGAGCGACATCCGTCAGGAGCAAGTCGAACGCGAAGCGGCTCCTGCGAAGGCTACGCCCAAAAAGACCGTGGAGGACAAGCCGCAGCGTCAATCGTCGGCATCGTCTGCGCCTCGCCGGAATGAAGGCGCGACTACCTCGCGCATTCAGAAGGCGTCCGATTTTTCGGCAGCAAAGAGTGTCACCGTAAAATCCGAGTCTACCATTACCTATACGGCAACGGGCAGCGGCGTTGTTGCAACGCGTAACCCGATGGCCGTGGTCGAGCCCGAGCCTGCTGATACATGGCTGGATGATACTTTGACGGACGAGCTGCTCGAGGATGAGGCTGTCGCCGAGAAGATCGCCGCAGAGGAAGAGAACGACGTTGAAGCAGAAGAGTCCGTCGCACTCGACGCTCCTACGGCAGACGACGTCATCGAGGATGAAGAGCCCTTCCCGACGTTGCACGACTTCGAGCTTGCCGCACGCTTCTCGTTGCGCGGCAGAAATTCCCGCAAGCTGGTCGTTGGCAAGGTCAGCCGCGACGTTTGCCGTCTGGCACAGCTGTTGCATCCCGATGAAAAGCTTTCGACCATCATTGAGAACGCGCTCATGACGCGTATTTTCCTTGAAAATCCCGAAGCGTTTGACGCTATGGCCGCGGTCATTGAAGAGAATGGAGGACGTATCAAATGTTAATCAGCTTTTTCTGTAAAAAGGGTGGCGTCGGTAAAACGACGGTCACAGGTGAGTTTGCCGGTTATTTGACCACGATGGGTAAGAGAGTGCTTGTCATCAGCATTGACGACCAGAACTCGCTGTTTGAAATGTTTGGTCTTTCGTCCAAGGTGTTTGAGCGCGACGATAACTACTTGGAGCACTTCGTTGCCGATACTTGCTCGCAGGAAGACGTTCTGATTCCCCTGCGTGAAAATCTGTATGGTGTCAAGACGCTCAACACGGATATGCTGTCCAAGAAGCTGACGCTGGAGCGCTCGTTTGAGCGTAATTTCGTCGGTGCGATCATGCAGCTGCAAAGCGGCTTTGACTTCGTATTCTTCGATCTGCCGCCTTCCTCTAACCGCACGACCGAGATTTTGCTTGAGAGAACCGATCTGCTCATGCTCATTGTTGAGCTGAACAAGCTGGGTGTCAACGGCTTCTACAATACGCTTCAGTATTTTGTTGATAACGATCTTCCCTTGGAAAAGATCCGCTACATACTGCCTAACGGCTACTCCAAGACCAAGTCGGTTCCCGGCGTGGCTCTTAAGGAGCTCAAGGCACTTATCCGTGATAACGTTCCCGAGGCTACCTTGCTGCCCTTGATGCCCGACAAGACCATCATCAAGTCGCTGCAGCAAAAGGGTGTGACGGTATTTGATGAGGATGTTTCCAGATTGACGGCGTACGAAAAGTCGCAAAAGCGCACGGTTATGGATGTCATGTCGGAAATTTTCGATTCTATTGAATTTGAAGTTTAATTGAAATAGACAACGGAGCGTGTGAACACGCGTCCTGAGCGGTGTGTTCTGCGGAATACACCGCTTTGTCATTTTCAAGGAGGAATTTGTGTATTATCTGGGTATTGACGGCGGTGGTACCAAAACGACGGTTGCGCTGGCCGATGAACGTAGCAATATTTTGTGCCAAGTGAAGCTTGGTCCCACCAATCCGGTTGACATCGGCATGGGGGCAGCGCTTTCAACGCTTGGCGAGGGTATCTCGCAGGTTTTACGGGATATAGACCCACGCGAGGTCAGCGTCTTTGCCGGCATAGCAGGAGGCATCACAGGTGAAAACCAAGCGCGCATTCGCGCGTTTCTTAGTACCTTTGGATTTGCCAATGCAGCCAACGGAAGCGATGCGCAGAATATCGTATCCGCAGGACTGGGTCGTGCGGATGGCATCTGCGTTATCATGGGCACGGGCTCGGTGACGTTTGTTCAGCATCGCGGCGAGCGGATGCGCCTTGGTGGCTATGGCTATCTGTTCGACGAGGGGGGCAACGGCTACACGATCGGACGCGACGCGATCCTCGCATGTTTGAAGGCCGAAGAGGGAAGTGGCGAGGCAACGATGCTTCACGATCTGCTATTGCAGACGATAAACGCCCCGACGGTCTTGAGTGCGCTGTCCGCATTTTATGACGGAGGTAAAAAGCAGATCGCTTCCTACGCGCCGCTTGTATTCAAGGCGTATGATGCGGGCGACAGCATTGCTGCGTATATCTTGCGCAATAATATGAAATTCGTCGCGCAGAGCTTGTGCGATGCGAAGAATAAACTGCAAACGAAGCGATCCGTTCGCACGGTACTGGCAGGTGGATTGACCGCCCGCGCGGACGTTCTGATCCCCATGATACGGGAGCAGTTGGAGGACGGTGTGACATACGATATCCGCGTGTTGCAGCAACCGCCTGTGATGGGCGCGCTTTGGCTTGCAGGCATGCCGAGGGAGGAAATTTGATATGATCAAAACAGAGCAGAGAAATCCAAATAGCATGCACGTCGACCGTATGTCCACAGTGGATATGATGCGCCTGATGCAAAACGAAAATCTCAACGCCGTGCAGGCCATTGAGAGTGAGCTGGACGCTATCGGGCATGCCGTGGATGCCATCAGCGAGCGCATGAGTCGCGGCGGCCGACTGTTTTATATCGGATGCGGTACATCGGGGCGCCTGGGCGTGCTGGATGCCTCCGAATGTCCGCCTACCTTTGGCGTGTCGCCCGATGTTGTCATCGGCATCATTGCAGGTGGTGACGGTGCGCTTCGCCGTGCGGTCGAGGGGGCAGAGGATAGTGCTGAGGCGGGACGTGCCGATCTTGTCGCGCGCGGGCTGAACGAAAACGACGCTGTCGTCGGTATTTCTGCTGCAGGCGGTGCTGCCTACGTGCTGGGCGGTCTTGGCTA
>JAZLDE010000126.1:0-4788 GCA_045614625.1 Eubacteriales bacterium | reverse complement strand
GCTGATCGGCGTCCTTCTCTTTTTCCTTATGGAAGGAGCGTTCCAGCAAGAAGATGGCGGCGGCGAGGATAACGATGGTCGCGACCGGTGTTTTGATCATATTGACCACGTGGCCGATCATCGGGATGGCCAAAACGACCTTTCCCTTGATGCGGCTGATATCCATGGGCTCATCGGGGGCATTGTTGGCGTCGCCCTGCGTGGTCACGGTCGTATCATCCATTTCAATGATACGGTGAACCACGCCGATGCGACCCTCCTGGAATACAACGACCTCGCCGACCGTGTAGCTGTCCTGCTCGGCGACGATCAGCAGATCGCCAACCGAAAGCTCAGGCTCCATACTGCCGGACAGCACCACGGTCAATCCCACGCCGAACGGCATGGGGATGACATCGCCTGCGACGCGCGAGGCGTTCAAGGCGTAAACGTTAATTCCTACGATAAGAGCGACAAAGACAAGCAAGACGGTTCGTATGATTGTTTTCGTTTGCTTTTTCAATGCTTTGTTCTCCCCTATCAGCCCTTGGTAATAATGACCTTACCTCCGGCGGCGATGATATACTTTCTTGCCTCGGCGGAAATGCCCTGCGTTTCAACGATGAAGGACTTCTCCAGCGTTGCGGCATTTCTAGCCAAGATCTTCATTTGCTTGGTCTTGGGATCGATCAAACCCTTTTCCTTCAGCACGCGCAGCGTAATTCTGTCGCCGTGCTCGAAGTTCGCATCCAGAACGTCGATGTTGATGTATTCCATCTTACCGACGAAGCCCTCTTTCTTCTTGGGCTTGGGAGGAGGAGGCGGAGGAACGGGTTCGGGTTCGGGTTCGGGTTCGGGCTCGGGGATGACGATCGGGATGATCGGTTCAGGCTCGGGCTCGGGAATGACAATGGGTTCGGGTTCGGGCTCAGGTTCGGGCTCCTTCTTCTTACGCTTGAAGATGGAGATGAGCAGCAGGATAATGGCGATCAGCAGCAGGATGAAGAACAGCCACCACCAAATGGCTCTGCCAAGTCCGGATCCCCAGAAGCCGCCGTTAGCGCCGATCGAGGTATTGGCCTCGGCGCGGAGCGTGAAGGAGACCTTGATACCGACGTCCTCGCCTGCGATGTTACCCAGGAAGGTATCGTAAGCGTCGTCGCCCGACTCAAAGGGCCACTTCCACTGGAAGAGGTAC
Organism: Eubacteriales bacterium; assembly: GCA_045614625.1. Lineage (GTDB taxonomy): Bacteria > Bacillota > Clostridia > Oscillospirales > CAG-272 > SIG644. The sequence goes on along the minus strand of JAZLDE010000126.1, from coordinate 3,611 downwards.
TCTGCACTCTCGCCGCGCTTGATGGTTCCGTTGTGGGAAAGGCCATCCAGCGTTTTTCTGTCTGCCCAGGTCTTGGCATCGCCCGCAAGGTAGTTGTCCTCGGGGTCAAGCAGACGGTAGAGCAGCGGAATTTCGTAATCAGACAAAGGCTTTTCCGTTGCCAGCAGCTCAACCTGAACGATCAGCGTGTAGTCGATGGCAATGGTGTCCTTGTTACGCAGGCGGACGGTGTAGTCAACGTCCGTACCGGGGGCGACGACCTTTTGGCCATCCATACCCTCAACGGTAATTTCTCCCAAATCATTTCTATATATGACGGAGAAAATATCCAGCTCGGTGTCCATATTGGACTTGAGCATGACCTCGCGGTTATCGACGTGGACGTATTGACCCATACGGATGCCCAGCACGATAAGGCTGAGGATCAGCAGGATGAACAGGATGACCATAGCCACCCAGAAGGTGCCGCCGACACCGAATATGGATTTTCTTTCTTTTTTCTGTTCTTTTTCAGTATCTTTTACTTCAGTATCTTTTACGTCAGACAAGAGAATTTCCTCCGTTGATGTGATGTTTCGTGTGGGTGAAAGGCTTTCCCTTGAGGGGAAGGCTTGGCGACGCGCGCGGCCGGCTTTTGCTTTCGTAGGGGAGGGGCTTGCTCCTCCCGCTTGTATCGCCGTTTCCCTTTGTTTCGGGAGGACCAAGGCCCTCCCCTACGGGAAAACGGAACGGGTAGCCCGGCAATTTTTCGCTTTTGGCGGCGTTTGACGCGGGTCAAACACCCTCAAAGGGGAAAAATTCGGGGAACCAATATTCAACCGCCGTCCCGGCCACGACGGGACGGCGGTGAAAAATGGCTTAAAGTACGTTGTACTTAAATGTAACTAATTCGTGGATTAGTCAACCTGAGTTGCAGTCATAGTGATAGCAACTGTCAGAGCAGGAAGAGTGTCAAGGTTGCCGAGAGCAGTATCTGCTACATCGTCTCCGCCATTAAATTCCCATACCCAACCAATCTGAATGTTTACAGTAGGTCCTACCGCAGAAGCATTACCATTATAAGTCACAGCCTCAAGTGCTGACTCAAGTGCTGCAAAGGTGGTGTAGGTGTTTGCAGTACCATCAATGCTCAGAACCCAATCAAGCTCTGCTTCAATAAGATCAGGGATATCGGTCGCAGCTGCAACAGTGAACGAAAGCGTATAGTCAACTTCAGGAGCGAAGTTAGCATCGGGCGTCCAAACCAAGCTTGCGGTCTTATTCGTACCGGGAGCGATTACATTGGCGTCGTCTGCGGAATCAACCGTAGTACCATAAGTGTCATCAAAGAGATCGATCGAGAGAGTGGTAGAACCCCAACCCCACTTAGCAACGCGAGCGGTGTCGGTAGCGGTAGCCTCAGATACGTACTTAGCGAACGTACCGGAGATAGCGCAGGTGGTCAGGAGAACTGCAACCAGAAGAGCGGAAGCAAGTCTCATCATTTTGTTTTTTCTCATAGGAAATTTTCTCCTTTCAAATTTTTTGCCTTGCGGCGGTTTCATTCTTCCCTGTAGTGTTATGCGGGGAGAGAATATTTGCCCGGCAATGCCGGAATTTTTTGCGGCAACGCCGCGGCAATTTATATTCGCCCCCGAAACGTGGCTTCCGAGGGAAGAATAACTGGGTTGTGATGGGGTGCGTCCTTTGTCACTCGTAGGGGAGGGGCTTGCTCCTCCCGCTTGTGCCGCCGTTTTCCTTTGTTTCGGGAGGACCAAGGCCCTCCCCTACGGGTGAACGGAACGATTGGGAGGCTGAGGCGCGTTTGTAGCATTCACTACAAAGACGGTATAGTTTTACGCTTTGCCCTTTTTCAGAGGGGGGTGTCCGCCTCACACAAGAGGGTGCGTTGCCCTCTTGTATGAAATCAGACGTCTATGTTCGCGCGGTATGCCGCGCTGTTTGTTTGGTCAACGGAGTTTGTTTGCATAAGAAAGCGCAAGCTTTCTTATGCAATGGACGTCCATTGCGCGCGCTTTCTATGCGTGAATTATTCAGCGGGAATCTCTTCAGCGGGAATCTCTTCAGCGGGAGCTTCTTCCACCGGTGCGGGCTCCTCTGCAGGAGCGGGGGCGGGGGCTTGTGCTTGCGCGGCGGCCGCGGCCTTGAGCGCTTCAAGCTCGGCCATCAGCGCGGCTACGTCAACCGCAGGGGTTTCCGCTGCGGGCGCGGGAGCTTCGGGCGCGGGCTGGGGTGCGGGGGTAGGCTCGGGCGTGGGAGCAGGCTCGGCGGCGGGGGCGGTTGCCTCCTCTGCCTTGGCGGCCTTGAGGGCTTCCAGCTCTGCCATGAGCGTTTCCATATCGTTACCCTTGCTCTTTTCGTACATTCTTCTGCGGATCATATCATAGCCGACCAGCAGGATAATGGGAACAACAACACAAACGATAAGACCGGGGGTACTCTGCATAAACAGAGCGATATGACCTGCACCGGGAAAGCGGATGTCGATATACTTACCGACCAGCTTATTCATAGGAACCAGGACTCTATCTTCCGTATTGTTGTTAATACCTTTGGTACGGAAGAACTTTTGTCCGTCCTCCTCCACGATCTCGATGACACGGTGCGTTACGATGCTCGTACCGTTGCCCGCGGGGTCGAAGAAAGCGATATCGTCGCCAACGACGATCGTTTCGGGGTCGGTTTGCTGACAAATGATAATATCGCCGCTCATAATTTCGGGCGCCATGGAGTCGGTCAGAACGATCAGGGGCAATACGCCGCCGATGTTAGGAACCTCGTCCTTGTTGATAAAGCTCTTAATGATCAGCGTACAGTTGATGATCAGCATAGGAATGAGAATAACACACAGTACGATACCGACGATGGTTAACGCTTTATGCAATTTTGTGGGTTGCTCTTGGGGCTCTTTTGCTGCTTGAGTGTTTTCATTCATGGTTTGCTGACTCATGATTTCGCTCCTTACAGTTTTTTCCTTGCGTTTATAGTCTTTCCCAGCTCAAATAGGGCTGGATCGAATGGTACAATAGCTCAAATACGTTTTTCTCTGTCTCCAGTGTGTTGGGAAGATCGCCGCGGAACACGCGAATGACCGAGGAGAAGATGATATCCAGCACATAAACCAGCATATGCCAAACGTCTGTTCCCTGCTTGAAAACCAAACCGAACCGCTGGGTTACCGGCTCGAAGATCTTCTTATGGCGCGCTGACGAATACTTTGTGAAGTACGGAGAGTAATAATAGCGGATATAGCACAAACATTCGTCATGGCCTGCCAGGCAGAATCGCCACAGCTGTGAGAAGATGCGATAGCAACGCGTTTCCATGTCCAGCGACTCGTCACGCATGATCGCCATAGCACCATGCAAGAGATTGATCATCTGGCCATCCAGCATGTCAAACGTTTTGCACAGCAGGTCGTCCTTGCCGTCGAATACGCGGTAGATATATCCTTCATTCACTTGTGCGCAGGTTGCCAGGGCTTTCGTCGTTGCCTTATCAAGGCCGTCGTTCGCGATTACGTGGATCGTGGCCCGAATCAAAGCCTTGCGAAGTTCCTCTTTTCGTTGTTCTGTCATCATAATCCTTTACCTTTTTGTAGCGTTTGCTAC
>JAZLDE010000125.1:0-9130 GCA_045614625.1 Eubacteriales bacterium | reverse complement strand
TTTTTACTTTTGTTTTCAATTATTCTCGAGCGACTCGCCGAGCAGACGATAGTAGGTGAAGGGATCTACGACCTTGATCTCCTTGTCGGGGTAGAGCTTTTGCAGCTCGTCCAGACACTGAATGAGATACTCGGGCGTGCTCCATACGCAACGGCAGGACATGAAGGTGGCGTGACCCTCGCGGTTGTCATCACGCTTGTCAATGTCGATCTTCCATCCAAGGGCGCACTTGACGGGATCATTGCGGTCGAAGCGGTTGCTGATCTCGTCGAGCACCGAGCCGTTTTCGGCTACGTGCTGTTTGGTGGGTTGGTTCGCGTTAGGCGCGTTGGACAGACGGAGCTGATTGGAAATCAGCGTGCCAGCGCCTGTTGTAGCGTACTGGGTGATGTATTTTTCTGCCATGGCAGAGAAGGGTTGGAAGTCCCACATGTCGGGCGAGACGGACATATCGGTCAGCTCGAAATACTTCTTATGGTGAGCCAGCCACATTTCCCATTGCTCCTCGGTGTCTTCAACACGGCTGGGGTTGTACCAACCCGCGCCGCCGACGTTGGCTACGAAATAGTCGTTGGGGGTTGCGGTTTTGTAGAAGTAATCGATGATATCGGGGTAGTGGTCGACCAGGTTGGGATTGAACGACCAAGCCAGCGGGATCTTGCCGCGGAAGCGGTTTTCCCAGTTGACGGTCATCTTGGTGTACAGCGAGCCGACCGAGTCGTAGTCGCCCATGACGATCATCATGTAGACCATATTCTCGCTGTCGTCCAGCTCGATCTCCTCCTCGGGGCGGTTCTGCTCTAACGAGGTCTCGGGCTCATAGTCGGAATGGAAGGACATATTCATGGCATATTCGCTCGACGGGTTCCAGTAGCACTGATAGGGGGTGAACAGATAGGCGAATTTCCATTCGACCTGCGTGCCCTTGTACTTGGACGTCCAGACGTCGTCGTTACCGGAGTCGGAATATTTATTGCCGGGGAAGAAGCCGACGACCTCGGTCAGCGTGGTCGTGCCGCGAACCTCCTGTAGCGTTTCCAGTATCAGCATATAGGTGGCAAGGTCGGTACCGGGCTTTTGCGTCTGATCGTCCTTAGGCACTTCATCCTCCCAAGGCGACAGGTCAAAGACGAATGCCTTTTTCTGAACGGCCAGGTCACGGGAATAGGTGTAGCGCATGTTATAGCCGTAGCCGTCCTCGAAGGAGCAGATGTAGGCGGTGGAGCACTTGCCCGTTGCCAGATATTCACGGATAGCCCAGCGGTAAGCGTCATTCTTGGCGCTGCCCGTTTCACTGCCGTTGAACTTGCCGACAAGGGAAATGACGTTGACGTCTTCGGGCAGGTCGGAGCCGTAGGTCTCATACTGGGACGGGGACATGACGATGCCCGTTTCAACACCCGCGATGGTCGTTGCTACGTTAACGGTTGCGGGAACGGCGGGATCCCAGATGACGACGGCCTTGATGTAGTCGTGAGCCAGTTCAAGCAAACTGACCATGTTACTGCCAAGGCTGACGCGGTCGATGGCTGACAGCCAGCGGCCGTCCCGGGACATGGTTTTGAGCGTTTCGGAGGATGCGGGAACGGTGGGATCAAGCAGGTACAGCTTGCGCTCAGCCGTGAGGTTGTAGATGCCCTGCAGCGTGGAGGCGGTCAGGGCGATGTCGTAGCGGTCTCCGCCTGTTTTCGGAATGGTAAAGGTATACATAAAGTCACATACTCCCAGATAATTCAAATCGTTCGGAACGTGGATGGTGGAGCTCTTCAAATAAGTTTCGATAAAATAGTTGGCGGCAACCTTGACACAGAAGTCGTTCTTGCCGACAATGACGATCTTATTGTCAACGACGCGGATGAGATACTCCTCGGTGCCCAGCTCTTTGGCGAGCTCAACGCTCTCGGGACGGTTGGTCGGGCCGACGAGGATCTCGACCTCCATTTCGGGGTGATCGGCGACGCCGTTTCTGTCGACGTAGTCGTTACCGACCTTGGGGCCTTTACCGTAAATGGCTTTAAAGGCGGCGCTGATGGCAACGGCCGAATCCTGCACGTCCTGCGAGCAGTTGTCGGGGCGGATGATCTGGAAGGCGTACGAGCCGTCCTCGTTGATCAGCGGTACGGGGGTCGTCGTTGGCGGGTTGTCCTCGGGCGGCTGCTCCGGGGTGGGATCCTCGGGCGGCTGACAGCCGACGAGCATCGTGGGGATCAGCATCAGCGTTGCCAGCATCAGGCAGAGCCATTTTGCCGCTTTTTTCGCTGTGCGGAGCGTGTGATTGGAATTTAACATATACGTTCCTTTCCGTTATGAAAGCTATAACTTTTTTGGATGCTAACAGCATACCACAAAACGGAAAAATAATCAAGAGTCGTTTTTGAATTTCTGCATATTGCACAAAGCCCCTGCAACATTCAAAGTTGCAGAGGCTTGCTTTATTTGAAGGTATTGGAATCCAGCACGGTGGTGCTGAATAAAAACAGTACGTCCTTGCCCGAAAAGTCCAGCAAGCTGCCGAGCGTGGCAGGAATGACATTGCGAATATCGACTACGTATACCGTCCGATACCCTTGTGCGATCAAGGGCAGGATGGAGGAGCCAAACGAGTCGCGAAAGACGATCAACTCGTCGTCCGTCGAGGCGCTTGGGTTGTCGATGCGTTGCAGTCCCTTCATGCCGGACAAAAAGAAGTCGTAGCTTGTTTCGCTTTCAAACAGAGAGGAAATATAGACGCCCGTAGTTTCTCCTGTAGCGTAATCGTACACGGTGCAGCCGTTGATCACGTCGTTTGTCAGATAGGTCAGCGTTTCGGGAGCGGGGTAAAGGGCGCTTTGATCGTGATAACCACCGTAAAAAGGGTAGAGCGTGCGTTGCTCATAATCGGTGGGAAGACGATTGGAAAACGCCATGCGATCGCCCAGCACCTTGGTGACGTTTGTGAGTTTGGATTGATCCCAATGCCAATCGGTTTTATAGTAATCCTCAAGCGTCAGCGTGTCGAACAGATCGATATATTCGAGCGTGGGGAGCTGTTGCTTTGCCTGCTCAATCAGCGCGTCGTAATCAGGGGAGGGGTAGCCGTAGTCCTTAGCAAAATAATAATTTTTGTCGGGGATGATGGCAAGATACGCGCCTTTGTCGTGATCCGCAAGATAGCGGTCGCAGATATAGGCAAGACGGCCCAAGGAATGGTCGAGGTGCTGTTGGTTGATGGAGGACTTGATCTCGGCGATCGAGCCGTCCTCCATGGCGTAGCCGTTGTTTTCCTTCAGCCCAAGGACGTTCAAAACAAAGCGGGCCTTGACCGAGCGGAAGAATTCGCGGAGCGGAAACTGATCGACGGTGAAATCCTCGAACTGCTCGATCGTGGTCTTGTCAACGATGCTTTGCCATGTGACGTCTGATGGAAATTGTGCCATGGGACGCTTTTCCACGCTCGAATAGGTCAGCGGATCGCGGGCGCGCAGGGCGCACAGAACGACCGCGACGGCAATGAACAGGCAAAACGTCAGTGTGACGGCGATATTTCTTGCTTTTTGATTCATATCACACCTCACACTCAAAATCTGAAATAGAGAAACGCGCTGAACGAGCCATCGACCAGATAGGCGGTGACCAGCACCAAAAGGCAGACATGGAAGACGGGTTCAAGCACGTTCATCACGCGTCCGCTCAGACGATAGCTGTACAGCTTTTTAGCGGCCGTTTTGACCAGCGGCGTGCATCCGATCAGACCGACGATCAGTACACCCGCGTAGCTCGAAAGGTAATAGGCAGTATCGGCAGACCACAAGGGAAGATTGCCAAAGCCAAACATGGCACCGATGTCTGCGGCAGCACCCGTAAGCCCGTTTGCACTGAACAGCACGAAGCTGACGAGAATGACCACCGAAACGTACAAATGCGAGAGTGGGCGGGGGAGCTTGTCCAACCATTTGGCAAGAAAAAATCGCTCCAACAGCAAAAACAGCGCAAAGTACAATCCCCAGAAAATAAACGTCCAGTCCGCTCCGTGCCAAAATCCCGTCAGAAGCCAGACGACGAAAATATTGCGGATCCAGCGTCCCATACCGACGCGATTGCCGCCGAGCGGAATATACACGTAGTCACGGAACCATTGGCCGAGTGACATATGCCAGCGCCGCCAGAACTCGGTGATGCTTTTGGAAATGAAGGGATAGTTAAAGTTTTCAAGAAAATGAAAGCCGAACAGGCGGCCAAGACCGATGGCCATGTCGCTGTAGCCCGAAAAGTCGAAGTACAGTTGCAACGATGCTGCGACCGCATACACCCAGTAAAAGGCGATTGAGCGGTCGTCGGATGCGGCAAAATCCTTGATCAAAAGCCCCAGCGTGTCGGCAATCAGCACCTTTTTGGCAAGACCGATGACAAAGCGATTGACACCTGCCGCAAAGCTCTCGAAGGAATGCTTGCGGTCGCTGAGCTCCTCTTCCACAGTGGTATAGCGAACGATTGGTCCCGCGATCAGCTGGGGAAACAGCGTGACGTAGGTTGCAAGACGAATGAAGTTCCTTTGCACCTTGGCGTCACCGCGATAAACGTCGATGGTATAGCTGAGCGTTTGGAAGGTGTAAAAGCTGATACCGATGGGGAGGGCCAGGCGGAGCAGAGGAATATCGGAGGAAAAAAGAGAATTGACGTTGGAAATAAAAAAATCCGAATACTTGAAAAAGCCGAGCAAGCCGATGCTGGTCACGACGGACGACCAAAGCAGAACGCGTGACCATTTGGTGCCGCGCGTGCGGTCGATGAGCAACCCGTGAACGTAAGCAGACAGCGTACTCGCGAGCATGAGCAGAGTATAGACGGGCTCGCCGTAAAAATAAAAGGCGAGGCTGAACAGCAGAAGAACGAGATTTTTCAGCCGCGACGGAACAACAAAATAAACGAGCAGGCAGGCCGCGAGAAAATAATACAGAAAGCTGATGCTGGAAAAAATCATAAACGCACCTCAATGTAAGAGCCGCCCGCAGGCGGCTCGTTATGCTTCATCGGCTGAGCGACTGCTCGGTCAGCGTCGTTGTATCGGGGATCAGAGCGCTTGTCTTTTGAGCAAAGGCGTCGACGTTGTCCTTGATCCCGTATAGGACGATCAGATAGTTGCCCGGGACGCGGAGGATGGTCAAATGCTCGGGAGATCCGCACAAAAATTGCTTGGTCAGAATGTGGTTTTTGATGCGGTCGGCAACGGACTGTACCTCGCCCGCGTCGGTGAGGTGGAAGGCACCGCAGGTGAACATATTGGTGTTCATACCGTGAATGATGGAGGCAGCGCTGTCAATCTTGCCGATCTCCTCGGAGGGGAAGCTGAGCAGGGAATCGATATTGGCAGCAGCGTCAGTGTGCGTCAGGTCAAACGCACCGGGGGCGTTTTCAACGACGTTGTCGTAGTCACCGCCCATGATGGGGAATTGCTCGTTTTGCTCGTAATTCGACCAGATGGCAGCGAGCAATTCGTGCGCGTTCTGATAGGTCGGGGGCGTTTGCGTGTCGTTGCCACTGTTGGAATCGTTATTGGAGGAATCGTTGTTATTGGAATTATTATTGGTATCGTTGTTTGTATTATCGTTATTCGTGGGATCACCGTCACCGGGGATTTTACCGTCGTCGGCCGTCATGCCGCAGGCAACAGCGCTGACGAGCAATGCCGCCGCCAGAAGAAACGCCAGAAGTTTTCTCATGTGTAGCTCTCGCTTTCGTTCGTTTTTTATTTGCGGGCAATCTCCGCGCTTTTATTTTGGGCGTTTTCGTTGCTTTTCATACAGTAAAATAAACAATTCCTCCCGTGCCTTGCCGACATGGGAGGAATGAAACGGTTATGATAAAACTACGTTTTCTGGGTATATTTAAGTATTGACGTTCGTTACGGATTTCTGCTTTTCGGTGAACAAATCGCTATGAATTCAGCGTATTGCTCGTCCGTCAGGCGTGCGCAATATCCTGCACTTTGCAGATAATAGTTGCCACTTTCGTCATAGCCGGCCCTCAGCAGCGAGATGGGTAAAAAATCTTGCATGACCGGAAGCTCCGGACGAAATTCGTATAGCTTGCTGTTCGTGACGCGGAACATGTTATAGCTGCGAAAAACGATATCCGCTTGGGCGGTTATATCGGTAGTGAAGGGCTCAAAGGTCAGCTGTCCGAGCAGCTTGGTCAAACGCTCAAAATCCACTTCTTGTGAGGGAGCAATGACGCAATACTCGGCATACGGATCAAAACGCGCCGCAATTTGCCATTGCCTGTATTTCTCAGGTATGTGTGAGAAGGTGGCGTGAGTGATAAACTGCAAATAGGATTCTTCGGTATATCGTTCTATCAGCTCGGGCAGATTTTTCTGAACGACCTGATGGAATTTGGCAGGGCTGAATCCAACGGAGACGTAAGAAGATCCGTCCGGCTGAGAGTAAATTGTTACGCTGTCGAGCAATTCCCTCAAATCGGCGGTCAGCTGTTGTGTCAACTGCATCATGTACTCGTCTTGCTGCGTTTGGGGTGTATCATTCGAACGCTGATAATTGTAACCGTGCAACAGTAATATAAGGGCGCGAGCCGTTGTGGCGGATACGTCGTCAAGAGCCGCCTGGGCGTTTTCGGGTAAGACGTAAGAGCTCCACACGGTATCCTGCGCTATGCCATAGCCATCAAAAACGTTTTTTGCCATGGTTGCTCTGTCTTCCATATCTTCTGCAATCGGAATCATGGCCGATCCTTGACCGTTATCGCAAGCGATGCGGGCGAGGCGTTCGGCTGCGTTCGCAACGACAAGCAGTGTGTCCTGCACACTGGCGGACTCGTCAAAAGGAGTGCGATGCCGCAGATCCAGTGCGGCGTCAATCAGATAGGCTCTTGCGATGCGGGTGTAGCGATATACGTTCGAAAATACTACCTTTTCTCCGTCAAGCTGAAAATGGTGCCAAAACACCTTGATACATTGTTCCAACGTTGGGTCGATGGACCAGGAACTATAATACGTATCGTTCACTCCGTAGTCAAACTGTGGTGGCTTGCCGTATCTGCTTTCATACTCTAGCAAAAAGGCTTGTGTGTTGAAGGTCAGTCGCCCCTGTATCCACTCTTCTTCAGGTGTGTCATCGGGACCGGGCGAAGGGGGGACGGTATCGTCCGGCGGATAAACGGGCGGCTCAATGGGTTCCGTGATCGGCGGCTCGACGGGATCCTCGGGCAGCGACGCAAAGTGGTCGCGCAGCATGGGAACGAAAACGGCCGCCATGACAGACAGCGCAAGCAGAGCGCCGACGATGGTAGTGATCTTTGCTGCGATCTTGCTTCGGCGTTGCTTTTTTGGCGACTCCTTCGGTTCTGCCATTTTTGCCAGTCGTGGATCGCCCATAAAGCTACCGTAAGGCGCAGAGGGGGTATACGGAGATGAATTTTGTGTGCGATTGTCTTGCTCGTTACGTTTGTTTTGCTTCATACGATGTCCCCCGTCGTGCGATTTCTTCTCCATTATATCATTGGCGGTAAGATTTGTCAATGGCGGGGCGCAGACCGTTAATTTTTCAAGCTTGCATTGACAAGTCAGCGCCTTTGTGCTAAAATAATTTTATAAATGACGATCAAAGGAGAATGATATGCAATCTCTTCGTGAATTATATAAGATCGGCCGTGGCCCCTCCAGCTCGCACACCATGGGCCCTGAGCGGGCGGTCAAAATCATGCTTGCTCGCTATCCCGAGGCGGACGCGTTTCGCGTCACGCTTTATGGCTCGCTGGCTTCGACCGGTGAAGGGCACGGCACCGACCGCGTCATCCGCGAGACCTTTGCGCCCAAGCCCTGCGAAATTTTGTTTGACCACACAACCCCTTGTCCCATTCATCCCAACACGATGGATATGGAAGTGCTTCGCGATGAATCTGTGATCGAAACCAAGCGCGTCTATTCGGTCGGTGGCGGTTCGATCGTGATCGAGGGAGAGGACTCTTCCACTCTTTCGCAAGATATGCGGGACGACGTTTACGAGTTGAACACCTACGCCGAGATCGCGGATTATTGCCACAAAAACAACCTGCGCATCTGGCAATACGTCGAGCAGCGCGAGGGTAAGGAGATATTTTCTTATCTGGGCGAAGCTTGGGAGCAGATGAAGCGTACCATCCATGAGGGCCTTACTACGACGGGAATTTTGCCCGGCGTTCTCAAAACACAGCGCCGCGCACAAATTCTGTACAACCAGAAGCATATTGACGAATCGGCGCAGACGAGGGAAAATCGCCTTGTTTGTTCCTATGCGTTTGCTACCAGCGAGCAGAATGCGAGCGGCGGTACCATCGTCATTGCACCCACCTGCGGTGCTTGCGGTGTCGTACCTTCCGTTTTGAAATATATGCAGGAGAGCCGCGGCTTTACGGATGAGCAGATCGTTCGCGCACTGGCGACGGGCGGTATCATCGGTAACATTATTAAAAAGAATGCATCCATCAGCGGTGCTGAGTGTGGCTGTCAGGCCGAGATCGGCTCGGCTTGCTGTATGGCAGCTGCCGCGCTGGCTGAGCTGTTTGAAATGGGACTTGACCAGATCGAATATGCCGCCGAGGTTGCCATGGAGCACCATCTGGGATTGACCTGCGACCCCATCGCGGGCCTTGTTCAAATTCCTTGCATTGAGCGAAACGCTGTTGCTGCTATGCGCGCTATCAACGCGCTCTCGCTGGCTAATTTCCTGACCTCTTCCCGTAAGATTTCGTTTGACCTGATCGTTAAGACTATGTACAATACGGGTAAGGATTTGCTGTGCGGCTACCGTGAGACTTCGTCGGGCGGCTTGGCGAAGTATTATCCGATCGGAAGCTGATCTTAAGACACCAAAAAGGCGATGTGCACAAGCATGTCGCCTTTTCTTTGTGCATATTGCCACGTGAGGGCCTCTTGACTGCCTTCCACTTGACATTTTTCACAAAACTAAAAAAAGCGAAAAAAATATTCAAAAAACGCTTGACAAAAAAGGGGGAGGGTGATATAATAGTCAAGCTGTCCGCGAGGGCGGCGATAATCGCGGAAACGAGAGCGCAAATATTCGCAAGAATATTTGTTGAACTCGCGAAGTGAGTTCGGTCATTGAAAATTGAACAACAAAGAGAGAAGTACAAAGCA
>JAZLDE010000124.1:0-10073 GCA_045614625.1 Eubacteriales bacterium | reverse complement strand
TGCGGGAATCCAAAGGGCATTAGGCCCTTTGGCGCGTTTCTTCCGCCACTTCTTGCCGCGTAGCAAGAAGTGGCATCAAATCTGCACAGCGCGGCGCGACGCCATATTTCGCAAGCGAAATAACAAGTTTTGCTCGCCCGCTAAACACGGGCGTCATGCAAGCATGAACACAAAACTAGATGTACGCGCGTCAAGAGGAGCAGACGCGGAAAATTCAGCTAAACTCAAATCTTCCCCTTCTGTCTGAACATCAAATCCGCGTACGTCGGCACAGGCCAGAATTCACTCGAGGTCATCGTCTCAAGCAGATCGACCTCTTTTCTCAGCTTGGCCATCGCGGGAACGACCTTTTGACAGTACGCTTCGGCCAACGCTTTGGCATCGCCCGTGTGGGCAATTGCCTCGGCATCCGCATCCTTGAGGGATTGCAGCGCATCGTAAGCCTTCTCCATGCCGGACGTCAGGGCGATCAGCTGGCGATCCTCCACCTTGGAGGGAATATAGCCCAATTTCCGCTTGTTTACCGCCACTTCGGCCAGCTTTGCCACGTAATTTTCCACGCCGGGCAACAATTCGCGCTCTGCCATTTCAATCATGGTCAGGGCCTCGATGTTGACCGTCTTGGCGTAATTTTCAAACAAAATTTCTTTTCTGGAGCGAACCTCGGCCTCACTCATGATGCCGCGCTGGGTGAACAGCGAAAGGTTCTTGTCCGCATCAAAGCAATCGAACGCCTCAGGGGAGGTCGCCAGATTGAGCAGTCCACGACGCGCCGCTTCCTTCTTCCATTCCTCGGAATAGCCGTTGCCGTTGAACAAAATGCGCTCGTGCGCGGTAAAGGTCTCGCGCAACAGCACTGCCAGCTCGGCGTCAAAATTATCTGCCGCCTCCAGACGGTCGGCAAACTGAGCGAACACGTGCGCGACAGCCGTGTTAAGAATGATATTGGGCATGGCGATGTTCTGCGCCGAGCCGGGCATGCGGAACTCGAATTTGTTGCCCGTAAAGGCAAAGGGCGAGGTGCGGTTGCGGTGCGTCGTATCGCGGCGGAAGGAGGGCAGGGCAGGGATGCCCAAATTCATGGTGCCTGCGTCGTGCGCGGCGTAGGTCTTGCCCTCGATGATGGCACGAATGACCTCGTGTAGCTCGTCGCCGACGAAAATAGAAACGATGGCGGGGGGCGCTTCGCCGCCGCCCAAACGGTGATCGTTGCCCGCCGAGGCGACGGACAGACGCATCAGATCCTGATAATCGTCAACGGCCTTGAGAATCGCGGCCAGAATGAGCAGAAATTGGTGGTTTTCGGCAGGCGTTTTGCCGTGATCGAGCAAATTCTTGCCCGTGTCGGTCGACAGTGACCAGTTGTTGTGCTTGCCCGAGCCGTTGACGCCCGCAAAGGGCTTTTCGTGAAGCAGGCAGACCAGATCATGATGCGCAGCCAAACGCTTCATTTCTTCCATGGTCAGAAGATTGTGGTCGACGGCCATGTTGGCGGTCGCGTAAACGGGGGCCAGCTCGTGCTGTGCGGGCGCGGCCTCGTTGTGCTTTGTCTTTGCATCAATACCCAGCTTCCACAGCGCCTCGTCTAACTCCTTCATGAAGTCGATGACCTGCGCGCGCAGAGGGCCGTAGTAGTGGTCGTCCATTTCTTGACCCTTGGGCGCGGGTGCGCCGAACAGCGTGCGCCCCGTGAACAAGAGGTCCTTGCGCAGATTGCGCAGCGTGCGGCTGATCAAAAAATACTCCTGCTCCGCACCGACGGTGGGAGACACGCGGGTGGTTTCGTTATCACCGAACAGACGCAGAATGCGCAGCGATTGGCGACCGATCTCGTTCATCGAACGAAGCAATGGCGTTTTGGTGTCCAGTGCGTCACCGCCCCAAGAGCAGAATGCGGTGGGAATATACAAGGATCCGTCCTTGACGAAGGCGTAGGATGCAGGATCCCAGGTGGTGTAGCCGCGCGCCTCAAACGTGGCGCGAAGTCCGCCCGATGGGAAGGAGGATGCGTCGGCCTCGCCGTGGATGAGCTCCTTGCCCGACATTTCCATGACCACCTTGCCACGGCCCGTGGGAGAGATAAAGGCGTCGTGCTTTTCGGCGGTGACGCCCGTCAGGGGGAGAAACCAGTGGGTATAGTGGGTGGCGCCTTTTTCGATGGCCCAGTCCTTCATGGCGTTGGCAACGCAATCGGCGATGGATGGGTCAAGCGGCGTACCGCGTTCGATGGTGGTGGAAAGGGAATGGTAGACGTCGGCGGGCAATCTCTCGCGCATGACGTCATCGTTGAATACCATGGAGCCGAAAATTTCAGGGATGTTTTTCATAGATGTGATACCTCTGTTTTCTCTTGGGGTGGATGGACAAACATTTCTTCTATTTTATTATACTCTGCAAGGGGCGGCATGTCAAGGGGGAACGACGGGAAGAGGGGGAGTTTAGCTAAATTTTATACAACTTCTCCTTGGGCCTCGCACAGCTTCGCGCGCTCGGTAAAAGCAATATTGCCCTTTCTTTGTCGTTTCACAAAGAAAGGGCGAAAGAAAGGGAACCAAGACGTTCCCTCTTGGACCTCCTTGGCATTGCCGCGCTACATAGCGGGCTGGGGAGAAAAACATAAAAGTTTTTTGCGTATCGCCCGCCATTTTGCCACCACGCGCGGCAGGCGGAGAAAGCAAAAATGTTGATATCTCGGTAGGGGAGGGGCTTGCTCCTCCCGTTTGTTGATAAATTATGTTGAAATAAGGTGCGTCGCAGATAGCAAAAACTTTTTCTTTTGCTTGTCGCGTGCGTCTTCCGTGTCGGTGTTTTCCTTTAAAACACCGACGCAAAATCTGAAGATGCAACACTTCGCGCAAACATGAGCGGAGTGATAACGCAGCGACGTTTGCACGTTGCGGGAATCCAAAGGGCATTAGGCCCAGAATAAAATTTAATTTTCTATGGGAAGAATTTTGCTTGCAAAATTCTTCGGGAGCGGGCAATTCAACTTTCCCATAAGCACTGAATTAGATACCCGCGTTGTTTTCTTGGTTCGTTCTTTCTCGAATGAGAAAGAATGAACACACACCTACGCCGCCGCGTTGTGGCGGCGAGAAAGGAAAGAAAAAGGCACGCGGCGAAAAAAAGGAGCGCCGAACTTCAGCACTCCTCCCCCTCGCCCCCTTCGGGGATTTTTATATGCGCGATTAAATCTCCCCCGCGCCGACATAAATGTGTCTGACGATTAAGCAACACTTTGCCATGAAACAAGGCCAGACGGTATTCATCGTCATCATCCCACGGCACTTCCTCAATATATAACAGCGGTGCGCGCTCCTCGGGCAGCGCGAACAGCGCGTCGATGGTGACGTCCAGCGCCTGCGAAAGCGGCGGAAGCAGCGAAATGTCGGGCGAGGAGAGACTGCGCTCCCATTTGGAAACAGCCTGCATGGACACACCCATATGCATGGCCAGCATGTCCTGTGTCAACCCCGCGCGGCGGCGGTAATAGGCGATATTTTTTCCAAGCTGCTCGTAGCTTTGCTTCACGTGACGACACCCCTTTCCAATGGCAGATGATAGTAACTGGAATTATACCATAGATATATAAGGAAGTCAAGCAACGACGGGTTGAATTATTCGTCTTGACAGTTGAATATTGCTCCGATCGCATCGAGAATTTCCCGGGCCGTCGACGGAAAAGGCAAAACGATCTGCCCCGCCGAGGAGGCAAACTCGCCCACCTTGCCGTCGCGTGCGTCACAGCATAGGGCGATCGCCTCCCGACCGGCGACGTGCGCGAGGATCAGCGCGGGCAAGCGCCCCGAGATCACCGCCCCCACGCGCTCGTGAGCAAAGATCGCGGCGACCAGATGCTCGTCCGTACAGGGGAGGATGCTTCCCACCCCGACCGCCGCCCGTAGGCGGGCGCAAAGCGGCGCGTCCTGCACCTTGTCGAAGGCAAAAAATAACGGGTAGACCCCTTTCGTTTTCCACAGCGACCGAAGTGCGCCGACCAGCGCTGCCTCTTGCGTCTCGTTTGGTCGCGGTGCGACGGCAATCAAGTCTTTGTACGCCGCCTCGGACGGCAGATGGGCGGAAAAAGTGCGTTCGGCGGCATCCTTGTCCGCGAGTCGAAGCGACAGAACGGGATCGGCCTCCACGCGCACAGCCGCCTCGGACAGCCCCAGCGAGATCAGCAAGCGGCGAGATCGCTCGTCCCGCACCGAAATGCGGGCGGCTCGACGCAAGGTACGCCCCACCAACCACCGTGAAACCCTCCCCGCGAGCGGTCCGACGCCGTTGGACAGCAGCAAAACGGGACGGCGGCGTAAGCGCGCCATCGCAAGCAGAGCAAGATAATAAAACAGCGACCGATTGCCGTGTGCTGAGCAGTTTTGCAACAGACAGCCACCGCCCAGCACGAACGCGTCCGCCCGTCCCATTTCCTGCCAAAGCGCGAGAAGTGAGGTGCGGCGAATCAGATCGATGCCATCAAACTGCGCCCGCGCGGATTGGGGATCGCTCACCGTCGCGCATAAGGCGAGCGAGGGAAATTCGCGCCTCGCACGGTCGATCAGACAGCGCAAAATAGCGTCGTCGCCCAAGTTTTGGCATCCCGCATAGCCGCCGATCAGCACCCGACGGGGCAAATGCTCGCGCAGCGCCTTGCGATAGATTTCCTCGGTCGCCTCGGCCATGATGCGCGCGTCACAGCGCGCGGCCAGCCGCCCTCGCAACGCCCCGACCAGGCGCGACCGCTCCGTTTTCGGCAGGGACAAAACATCCGTCAAGGCTGTTTCCAATGCCTCCTCCTTCAGCGCCGCTTCGCCTCGACAGCAGAAATTAGCGGCGAAATACCGATCGAAATTTTCCTCGGTCAGCACGCCGCCAAAGCCCTCGTTGCCCGCCAAAATCACCGCGCCACCGCATCCCAGCGCCTCCAGCGCGGCCCGCGACACCCCGACGAACACGTCGGCTGTTTGAAACAGCGGAGCCACCTGCTCCAGCGTCCCCGTCAGACGAATCATCTGCGCACCGTGACGGGCGTTGACCTTGGCCGCAAGCGCGGACAGCACGTCAAAACAGCCGCCGCCCCCCGCGATCGTCAGCGTCACGTCGTATTTTGCTCGCAGACGTTCGATGATCGCGATCAGCGCAAAGGCCGCCGCCGAGCAATCCTCGTCCAACCGACTGGCAAAGACAACGTGCGTCGCCCCTGTCCTTTTCGCACGATCGTCGGGGCAAAATTCGTCCAGATCAATGCCGTTGGGAATGACGGTAGTCTTCTCCTTCGGCAGAAAAAATGCTTTGGACAAATGCTCACACAGATCGTCGCTGACGGCAATGGTTCGCTCGCCCCAGTAGGACAGGCGACGGTAACAGGGCGAAAATCGGGCATGGCAGGTGACGATGCGAGCAGAGAAGGGGCGCTTGCCCATCATGCGGAGCAACAGCGCGGTGCGACGCGTGTGTGCGTGGAAAATATCGTAGCTTTGCTCCATGTCCAGCCGCCTCAAAAAGCGCAAATTGCGCCAAAATCCGCGCCAAGCCGCGCCCCCAAACGGGCAGGGGGGATGCAGACAGCGCACGCCCGCGTCGATCAGCCGCCCCTCCAGCGCGCCGCCGTCGGACAATACGCTGACGGTGTGCCCCCCGGATGCAAGTGAGCGCGCCAACGTGACCACGTGCGTTTCCGCCCCACCGGTCGTCAGGGCGTCGATGAGTAAAAGAACGTTCATAAGCCGCCTCCTTTTTTGATAGTATGCGCAAAAAAGGCCAAAAGCATAAAAAAAGAGCCCGAGCTTTCGCTCGGGCCCATGTCAGGATATTCAATTTTACTTCCAAAGCTCGACAACCTTGAGTTCCCAATAACCGAGGATATACATATATCCGTCGATCAGTGTCGCGCGGCACTTATTGGGCTCGGCTACCATGGGCACGTTGAGAACCTCGCGCAACTGGAAACCGTCAAAGTGGAGCACGATATAGCGGAGATGACTGTCGTGGTAATCCTTGCTCCAATCATCAACGCCAAGACCAATGAGCTGGTTTTCACGGTCGATGAAGTAAGCCTTGTAATCCGGCGAGAAGTTGGCAAGCAACTCAAAGGCGGTGACGGAATTGACACCGCTCTCTCCCTCCTCGTAGACCTCGATCTTAAGCTCGCGGCGGTCGTTAAAGCCGATACCCAGCAGGTATCCGTCGCCCCAGTTGACAAGCGAGGAGGAGTAGCCGTCGATCACGCCCGTGTCCTTGACGGTGATGTTGGAAAGATCGGACAGATCGAAGAAGAAGACGGGGTCGGTCAGCTGAACCACCACGGCGGTGCAGACGTAAGCCTTGTCGCCGTCAAAGCGGACGGACTCAACCGTCTCGCCCTTGGGGGCGAAATTTTTCACCTCGGCCAGGGTCTCCCACGTGTTGATATCGATGCAGTACAACGCCGTGCCGATGCCAGAATTTTGATTGCCGGTCTGCATGGATACCGAGTTTCCATCGGGGGTGGTTTGATATTTTGCCGTGGACGTTCTGGTCGTGGTCACTACGCGGAGTACACCCTCGTATTCGTCCAGACTGTACTGGTTCTTGATACTGCCGCGGACGACCGTTTTGCCCATAGGGGTCAGCGTGTCGTTTTCATAGGATAGGCGAGCAATCTCAGTTTTGACGTCGGTTTTGACGTAGCCGTAGTTCTGCTCGGTTCTTTCGGTGTACTGCGAGGTGGCGTAAATGCTGTCACGCGAGACGTAGACCTCCTGCGAGTAGGACAGGAAGGCGGCGTCGCCCTTCACCTCGAGCGTCTTTTCGTCGAGCAAAAAGACGGTGGTGTAGCGAGGGCTGGACAGCGTTTCGGGCAGCATGATGTTCTCGGGCGCGATGCTAACGAAACCGTTGCCCGAATTGATCTGGGGCAGGAAGGTTTCTTCCTTGGAAAAATCGGGGTTTTGGACGAGCATATTGGTCATGACCATGAGCTGACCGTCCACCACGCGGGAGGAAAGATAACTGCCCGTCACGGTGATGCGGTTGGTTTCACGCACGTTGGCAGGGTCGGTCACGTCAAGAGAGACGATATCGATCAAGCTTCTTGCCCAGCCGTCCTTGCTCGTCATGGTGTAGAGGGGCATGATGACGGTGAGCGTCGTGCAGTCGGCCGAGAGATACATCTCGAAGTCTCTTGTATAGTAGTAGCCGTTGATCTCGTCTTGGCTGCGGTCTAACGAGCAGGAGAACAACCGAGTGGAGTTTTCCTTGTCGATGGAATACACGTACAGATTTTTGTCCGACATATAGTAAATATATTTGTCGCTTCTTTTGAAAATATCACCCTCAATAACGCCCGCGACCTGATTGTCGGTGGTTTCTTCGTATTGTTGGCCGGTCGTTTCCCCGACAATATTACTTTCTTTATCCGGCGCAGCAGCACCGGGGGCCATCATATCTCCCTTGATAAAGCCGCGGCCGATGCTTGCAATAGTGTTCCAAAGGCTCTGGAAGTTGTTTTTGTACTTGGGCTTCTTAAAGGTCAGGGCGTTGATGCTTTGAATGACGGAGTAATACTCGCTGTTCTCGTAGCGCGATACGTCGGGCGGGGTGGTGTCGTAGGGCACGAACAGCACCAAATTCAGCGCGGTGACCAAGAGGCAGATGCAGGCGGCGAGGGCCGTCCAGCGTTGCCAGCTCGGGCGCTTTCTCATAGCGCGCGGATCGGCCTCGGCGACGTACTTTTCGTCGGCCAGGCTCATGGCGCGAAGCAGCTTTTTATTTTTCATAATACGATCCCTTCTTTCTCTAAATGGGCTTTGAATTCGTTTCTCGTCCGCATGAGTGACACCTTGACGGCGCTCTCACTCATGTCGACGTCCCGTGCGATGTCCTTGATCGGACTCATAAACCAGTACCGCCGCATAAAGATCTGGCGCGTCTTGACGGGCAGGCTCTCCAAAAACGAGTTGATGGCGTCGGAGAGGGCGATCTTGTCGGTCAGATCGAGCGTCGAGTTGGCATCGGGGATGCACTCGGCAAGCTCGTCCAGCACAAGCTCGGTGGCGGCGTGTCGCTTTTGGGCGTGGGCGCTGTCGTAGCGGTCAAGGGCGAGATTGCGGGTGATCTTGCCGAGAAACGTGGCAAGACGGCCGGGTTTTGCGGGGGGAATGGCCCCCCAGGCGCGCAGATAAGTGTCGTTGACACACTCCTCCGCGTCCTCGTTTGAGTGTAGGATGGCGTAGGCGATGCTGTGGCAGTATCGGCCGTATTTCTTTTGGGTTTCTTTGATCGCAGACTCGGAGCGCTCCCAGTACAGGTCTACGATTTTTTGATCGTCCATTGTGTCACCTCCCGAGGGTTTTCAGGTACCTTTCACTCTAATACACGGGAATTGGGATCGGTTGGTTACAGTATAACACGAAAAAGATGAGGTGTAAAGGGAAATTTTTTGCGGCTTCTTTTTTTGACGCTCACCCTGTGCCTGCGGCACGCGTTCGCTGTGCCGGTTTTTGATGCCACTTCTTGGCACGCCCCAAGAAGTGGCGGAAGAAAGGCGCCAAAGGGCCTAATGCCCTTTGGATTCCCGCAAGATTTTTTGCTTTTGCTATCTTTTGGTGGTTACCAAAAGGCGTTGTCGCGTCAGCAATTTTTGCGTCAGCGGATCAAAGATCCGCTTCCTATTGCAAGCAGGCTATCTCTCCTCGCTTTAATCCGCGCCGCGCTTCAAAGCAAATAGAGGAGAAAAACATATACGTCTTTGCTACATCTCTCGCCATAAGCCATCACGCGCGGTGGGCGAAAAACTCAAAATTTCTGCCCTGAGGTGTGTGCGAGTTTCTTTAACTCGCACACGCAAAAGCTGAAGATGTTAAACTTCGCGAAAAGATGAGCAGAGCGATAGCGCCGCGACCTTTTCGCGCTCGGGGGTTCTAAGGGGTATTAGACCCCTTAGTCCGCTTTCTTGGTTCGTTCTTTCTCGGATGAGAAAGAATGAACGTCAAAACCGCACAGCGCACGCGCGAAGCAGTGTGCGCGTCAAAAGGAGAAGTCGCCCAAAATTTCGCCCAAATGCCCCCAACTTTTCCCGTTGCCTCCGTTGACAAATCCCCCCTCTCTTGTTATAATTAAATCAACAAAAATCAATAGAAAGGATGTATCTGTTATGATCCTCCGTCCCCCCTCCGTGCCCCTGATTACCGTCGACCCCTATTTCAGTCTGTGGTCGCCTGCCGACCGCCTGACCGACACCGATACCCGCCATTGGACCAACCGCCCCATGAATCTGCAGGGCGTCGCTACCATCGACGGCGTTGAATACCGCTTCATCGGCAATAAGAACGCAGACAAAATCCCCGCCATGCGTCAGGTCTCCCTTGACGTCGAGGCGTTTACCACTACTTACGTATTCGAAGCGGCAGGCGTTGAGTTGACCGCGCTGTTTACCACGCCCATTCTGCCCGACGACAACTATCTCATCTCCCGCCCCGTCAGCTACCTTGAGATCATCGCCCGCCCCATCGACGGCGAGGAGCACAGCGTGGTCGTGAAATTATCCGCGTCGGAGGAGTTCTGCCTGCATGAAAAGGGCCAGGACGCTATCGTGGCCGAGGCGGTTGCGATCGATGGCCTGTCTACTATGAAAATGGGCAGCGAGGGACAGCCCGTGTTGCATTGCAGCGGCGACGACAGACGCATCGACTGGGGCTATTTCTATCTGTCCGTCGAGGGCGGCGCGGTTGGCTATCTGCCCCGCGAGCAGTCGGACGACGGCATGGCGTATCTTGTCGCCGAGGCCTGTGTCACCGACAGTGTGCTGTTTACCTTTGCTTATGATGATATGGAAAGCATCCAGTATTTCGGCCGGAACCTCAAGGCCTATTGGACGTCGGTCTCCCCGACCATCGAGGCCGCTATCAAGGAGGCACACGAGGGCTATCTTGCCGTTATGGATAGATGCAAGATCTTTTCCGATCGCCTGTTTGCCGACGCTGTTCGCGCGGGCGGCGAAAAGTACGCTGAAATTTTGATGCTGGCACTGCGCCAGACCATCCATTCCCATAAGCTGGTGCTGGACGAAAACGGCGAAATTCTCTTTATCTCCA
>JAZLDE010000123.1:0-13701 GCA_045614625.1 Eubacteriales bacterium | reverse complement strand
CACTCGGCATTGATTCTTTCATCATAGAACATATTCAATCCTCCCAGAACAGGTCGTCGAGTCGTGTGTCAAGCGCCTTACATATCTTCAGGCAAAGCGCAAGCGTCGGGTTGTATTCCCCGCTCTCGATCATATTGATCGTTTGCCGGGACACTCCGATCAGTTTTGCCAGCTCGGCCTGCGACAGCTTTTTGATCTGCCGCGCCATTTTCATTTTATCGTTCATAAGCACCGCCTTCTGTCAAATATATTTGACATTTTGATTATATCATACCAAAGACGGTATGTCAAGTATATTTGACATTTTTGCAAAAAAATTTTATTACGTCCCATCTCTGCCCCGTATCTGTCGAAAAAATAAAAAAAGCCCTTTTCAAATTCCTTAAATTATGGTATACTATACGTCATGAAGAATTTGCCAAGGAAAGGCGCTCTATGAGAAAACTTTTGAGATTTTTGAAACCGTATACAAAGGAGACCATTTTAGGCCCGCTGTTCAAGCTGCTGGAGGCCTCCTTTGAGCTGTTTGTGCCGCTGGTGGTCGCGCAGATCATCGACGTGGGTATTGAGGGCGGCAACAAGGCTGTCATTTACAAGAACTGTCTGATTTTGGTCGCACTGGGCATTATCGGCTTGATCTGTGCCGTCACCGCCCAGTATTTCGCGGCGCGGGCGGCTGTCGGCTTTGCAAGCAATGTGCGACATTCGCTGTTTTCGCACATCGGCAAGCTGTCCTATTCCGATCTTGACCGCGCGGGCTCGTCGACCATGATCACCCGCATGACGAGCGACGTCAATCAGGTGCAATCGGGCGTCAATCTGACGCTTCGCTTGGTGCTCCGCTCCCCCTTCGTCGTCTTTGGTGCCATGATCATGGCCTTTACCGTCGACCCGACGAGCGCGTCGGTATTTGCTGTGACCATTCCCGTTTTGTCAGTCGTGGTATTCGGCATCATGCTCGTCTGTCTGCCCCTCTACAAAAAGGTGCAGGAGCGTCTGGACGGCGTCACGGGCTCCACGCGTGAAAATCTGACGGGCGTGCGCGTCATCCGCGCCTTTTGCAAGGAGCAGGACGAGGTTGACACCTTTGAAGAGCGAAACGCCCTTTTGACGATGGTGCAAAACCGCGTCGGACGTATCTCGGCACTGCTCAATCCGCTCTCTTATGCGCTGGTCAACCTTGCTATCGTCGTGCTGATCTACGTCGGTGCATTGCAGGTAGACAGCGGCGACATTTCGCAGGGCGAGGTCATTGCTCTTTACAACTATATGTCACAAATTCTGGTCGAGCTGATCAAGCTGGCCAGCCTCATCATCACCATCACCAAGGCCATCGCCTGCGGCCGCCGCGTGCAGTCGTTGCTTGATGTCAAGCCTACGATGGACATGCCCGAGGAGGGGAAAAATCCCCCCCAGCCGCAGGGCGAGGTCGTTCGCTTCGACCACGTCAGCATGGCCTATGCAGGTGCGGGGGACGTTGTTTTGCGCGACGTTAGCTTCAGCGCCGCGCGGGGCGAGGTCATCGGTGTCATTGGCGGCACGGGCTCGGGTAAATCCACTCTGGTCAATCTCATTCCCCGTTTTTATGATGTGAGTGAGGGCGAGGTGTCGGTCAACGGCACGCCCGTCAAGGAATGGTCGGCCGAACGGCTTCGCGAGCGCATTGGTGTCGTCCCGCAGAAGGCAGTCTTGTTCCGTGGCACCATCCGCGACAATCTGCGTTGGGGCAACGAAAACGCCACCGAGCAGGATATGTACGAGGCTCTCCGTATCGCTCAGGCCGAGGAGATCGTCCGCGGCAAGGAGGGTGCACTTGACGCTCCCGTCGAGCAAAACGGACGCAACTTTTCGGGCGGTCAGCGCCAGCGATTGACCATCGCCCGCGCTCTTGTCCGTAAGCCCGAAATTCTCATTCTTGACGACAGTTCGTCCGCGCTGGACTACGCTACCGATGCCGCATTGCGTCGTGCCTTGCGCGAAATGCCCGACGCTCCGACCGTGTTTATCGTATCCCAGCGTGCAACTTCCCTTCAGCATGCCGACCGCATCATCGTACTGGATGACGGTGAGGTCGCAGGTATCGGTAAGCACGACGAGCTATTGGATCGTTGCGAAACCTACCGCGAGATCTACGAGTCGCAGTTCAGAAAGGAGAGTGTCTGATATGGCAAAGCAAAAGCTCTCCGCAAAGCAAACGCGCAAAACGCTTGCCACCGTGCTTCGTTATCTGCGCAATTATCGCTTACACATCATTGCCTCCGTTCTGCTCGCCGCCATCTCGGTGGGACTGACGCTGTATATTCCCATCGTCATCGGTGATGCCATTGACCATATCATCGATCAGGGCAACGTCCATTTCGATGCGATCGTCCCTCTGCTTTTGCGTGTTGCGCTGTGCGCGGGCATCATTGCCCTTGCGCAATGGCTGATGAGCACGCTGAACAATAAGATCACATTTGAAGTGGTGCGCGACACAAGAAGCGCGGCCTTCCGGCGTATTCAAAAGCTTCCCCTGTCTTATCTTGACACCAAGCCCACGGGCGAGATCGTCAGCCGCGTCATTGCCGACGTCGATCAGTTCGCAGACGGTCTGCTGCTTGGCTTTACCCAGTTGTTTACGGGTATTCTGACCATTCTCGGCACGCTCGTCTTTATGCTAACGCTCCACCCGCTGATCACGCTGGTGGTCGTATTGCTCACACCGCTATCGCTATTTGTGGCGCGCTACATCGCAACCCACACCCACGATATGTTCAAAAAGCAATCCGAAACGCGGGGCGAGCAGACGGCCATGATCGAGGAAATGATCGGCAACCAAAAGATCGTCAAGGCCTTCTCGCACGAGGATGAGGCCCTGCATGACTTCGACGATGTCAACGAAAGATTGCGCAAATGCTCGCTTAAGGCCATTTTCTATTCCTCGCTTGTCAATCCCTGCACTCGCTTTATCAACTCGATGGTCTACGCAGGCGTTGCCCTGACGGGCGCTCTGACCGTTCTGTCAAATCCGACCGGCTTTACCGTCGGTATGCTGTCCTGCTTTTTGACCTACGCCAACCAGTATACCAAGCCCTTTAACGAAATTTCCGGCGTCGTGACCGAGCTGCAAAACGCGCTGGCTTGTGCCGATCGCATCTTTGATCTGATCGACCAGCCCGCAGAAGTCGCCGAGTCCGACGACGCAGTTGAGCTTGCACATGCCGAGGGAGCCGTCGCGCTGAACAACGTACACTTCTCTTACGTTCCCACCCGTCCGCTGATCCAAGGCTTGACGCTCGACGTTGCCCCCGGTCAAAGAGTGGCTATCGTCGGCCCTACGGGCTGTGGCAAAACGACGCTGATCAATCTGCTCATGCGGTTCTACGATGTCAATGACGGCAACATCCGCGTCGACAGCACCGATATCCGCACCATGACGCGCCATTCCCTGCGTCGCAATTACGGCATGGTACTGCAAGAGACCTGGCTGCGCTCGGGCACCATCCGCGACAACATCGTCATGGGCAAACCCGACGCGACGGACGAGGAGGTCATCGCGGCCGCACGCGCCTCCCACGCCCACAGCTTCATCCGTCGCTTGCCCAACGGCTACGACACCGTCATTGGTGAGGACGGCGGTAGCCTTTCGCAAGGACAAAAGCAGCTGCTCTGCATCACTCGTATCATGCTGTGCCTGCCCCCCATGCTCATTCTGGACGAGGCGACCTCCTCGATCGATACCCGTACTGAGCTAAAAATTCAGGATGCCTTCACTCGTATGATGAAGGGCCGCACCAGCTTTATTGTCGCTCACCGTCTGTCGACCATTCGCGACGCCGACGTTATTCTCGTCATGAAGGACGGCAACGTCATCGAACAAGGCAAGCATGACGAATTGCTTGCGCAAGGCGGATTTTACGCAAATCTATACAACAGCCAATTCGATCCCACATAAAAAATCCCGTTTGGCCAATGGTCAAACGGGATTTTCTATTTATCTTATCTTTTATTGCGCTCGTCAAAGCGGCCGTAAAATGCGCGGTAAAAGTCCTCGTCAATCTTTCCCGTAATGGGAGAAGGTCGCAGATTTCCCTGCTGACGATTGAGAATGGGCATGACCGTTTGCTTACCGACAATGACGTGGTCAATGAGCGTCAGCCCCATGGATTGAAGCGTGTTATATAAAAAATTTGTCGTTGCAATATCCTCCGAGGACGGAATGGCCACACCGCCGGGATGATTGTGCGCCAGCATCACCGCGGACGCATTCTTCTTGATTGCATGCTCCATGATCTTACGGGCATTGATGTTGGCCTGATTGACCGTTCCCTCGTCGAGCAGCACGCAATCCAACATTTTCATGCCGTTATCGAACAGCAAAAGATACACACGCTCGACGGTAATTCCGGTGTAAATACTCTTTAGATAGCGGACGATATCCTCAAAATGATCGTATTTTTTAGGCGGATGATAGCTCTCAATGGCCATGCGGCGCATAATAGCGGCGGTCAGCTTGATGTTGGTCGCCGTCTTGCGGCTGATGCCCTCCACCTGAATCAAATCGTCAAACTCGGCCAGAAAAACCTCCTCAAGCGATCCGAATCGTTCAAGCAAACGGTGAGCGATCTCATTGGTATCGCGACGCGGAAGGGCGGGAAAAAGATACATTTCCAGAAGCTGATGCGAATCAAAATGATCCGCTCCTTCTTTTTCAAACCGTGCTCTCATGCGCTCGCGATGTCCCGCATGCGGGTTGGTCTTCGTCTCATCTGACATGGATAGTTGCTCCTTTGGTTTTTTCTGTCAATATTTTACCATAGCCGTCCATCCATGTCAATATTCCAGGGAAAATTCCATTCTCAAACTTGTTGCATCCTTTTATTCGACACCTTTTTGGTCAATCCGACATATGCTGAAAGAGGAAGGAGGTGCGATTCATGCGATCAAACAACCAAACAAGCGGGGGCATCATGGTCGCGGTCGTGGGCTCCATGACGGCCGCCCAGCGCGCTCAGCGCGCCCTGCTCGGTGCGGCCATTCGGGCGGATATCGTAAAATCCGACTCGGAGAGCGGGCGAGGTTGCGGCTACGGCGTGGCTTTTCCCACATCCCAGCAAGGCAACGTCCGTACCATACTGTCCGCTTCTCACGTCAACGTCAGACGATATTCGCAGGATGCGTGGAGCCTGCTTTGATACTACAAGAGAAAAGAGATATGAATTCTATGAATATGATATATCTGGACAACGCCGCCACCAGCTTTCCCAAGCCTCGCTGCGTGTACGACGAGGTCGACCGTTGCCTGCGGCGCTATTGCGGTAACCCGGGACGCGGCTCGCATCCGCTCGCGCTGGCGGCAAGCGAAAAGATCTACGATTGTCGCGAAAAGCTGGCCGACTATTTTCATGCTGCCTCGGCAGAACAGGTCGTTTTCACGTTGAACGCCACCTACGCGATCAACTGGCTGCTCAAAGGGCTTTTGCGGCAAGGCGACCATGTGCTGATCTCGGACATGGAGCATAACGCCGTGTGGCGCCCTATCGAGCGTATGGCACGCGACGGCTTGATCACCTACGACGTCTTCCCCACCATGCTGTCATGCGAAGACGACCGCCTTGCCCGCAACCCGACACGTCTTTGCGCACGTATTGCCGCACGACTCAAGCCCAACACCCGTGCGGTCATCTGCTCCCATCAATCCAATATTTGCTCAGCCCACTTACCCCTTGCTCAGATCGGCGCCTTCTGCCGCCGTCACCATCTGCTGCTTTTGGTCGATGCCTCGCAATCGGCAGGACATTTGCCCATCGACATGAAGGCAATGTGCATCGACGGTCTGTGCGCGCCGGCACATAAGGGATTGTACGGCATTCAAGGCTGTGGCTTTGCTATTTTGGGTGAAGGTCTCTGTCCTGACACGCTGATCGAGGGCGGTAGCGGCTATGCTTCGCTGGATGCCACTATGCCCGATATGCTTCCCGAGCGTGGCGAGGCAGGAACGCTCCCCACCCCCGCCATTGCAGGGCTCTGCGCCGGCGTATCGTATCTTGCACGCAGGGATATCGCTCATATCGCGGCGCACGAACGTATGCTGTTCTGCCGCTTGAATGAACGGTTGCAATCGCTCCCTCACTATCATGTCTATCTGCCCGAGCACGAGGGATCGACGCTCATGTTCCACCGCGACGGCGTTTCTTCTGACAAGATCGGGCAATACCTGTCAGGATGCGGCATTTGTGTGCGAACAGGCTATCATTGCGCCGCACTTGGTCATAAAACGTTACAAACGCCCGACGGCGGCGGTGTACGGGTCAGCTTCGGGCTCTTCAACCGAGAGAGAGACGTGGACGCATTGTATAGCGCATTGCGGGAAATGGAACGCGAAATAACGTAAAGGGAGCTTCCTTTAAAGAAGCTCCCTTTGACTATATTATTTTCCGATCGCCATGAACGCTTCGTCGGCGATTTCAATGGTTTCGCGGATGTCCTCGTCGGACAGCGCGGCATTGATAAAGTGGTTGTGGTGGTTGGTGAAATAGACACCGCGGCGGACGCACTCGGCGATCCATCTCTGGTGCAGCATGAGCGATGGATCGTCAGCCAGTCGCAAATAGAACAGCGACGGCACGCCTGTCACGTGCAGGTCCAGACCGTGCTTGGTCGCGGTCTCGATCAGACCCGTTTTGAGCTTTTCGCCTTTTTCAATGAGGAGGCGGGGCGAGTCGATGCGCTTCATCTTTTCGATGCACGCAATACCTGCCGCAAACGGAACGGCGCTCATCCAGTAGCTGCCCGTATAGGACAGGCCCGATACGGTCGTCTTGAGGAAATCCTTGCCGCACAAGGCAGACACGTTATAGCCGTTGGCAATCGCCTTACAGAAGCAGATCAGGTCGGCCTCAAAGCCAAAATAGTGGTCTGAGCCGCCGAGATCCAAGCGGAAGCCTGCACGCACGTCGTCGACGATCAGGATAGTTCCGTTTTCATCGCACAGCTTGCGCACCGTCTGCCAAAAGGCTTGTGCAGGCAGGATATTGTCCGCGAAGTTGCCGTGCATGTAGGGCTGACCGATGACAGCCGCGATCTGGCCGCGATTGTTCTCAAACACCTCACGCAACGCATCAGCATCGTTCCAGTCAACGTAGATGTTGTGCATAACGTCTTCGGGCATGATACCTGCGTAGTCGATCTTTTGCGTCCAGGGAGAGACACCGTGGTAGTAGCCCTTGAAGAAGACGATCTTTTTGCGACGGGTATGCGCGCGAGCGGTCATGACGGCCAGCGAGGTCACGTCGTAGCCGTTCTTGGCAAAGAAGGCCCAGTCGGCACTCTTAACGGTATCGACCATCAGATCGGCAAAGTCGATCATGACGGGCGAGGGTGCGGTGGTGCAATCGCCCTTCTCTCTTTGACGGGCGGCTGCCTCGTCAACGTCGGGGTCGTTGTAGCCGAGAATGTTAGGACCGTAGGCACACATATAGTCAATGAAGCGGTTACCGTCAACGTCCCAAAAGTAGGCGCCCTTCGCATGATCGCAATACTTGGGATAAGCATCGATCGGGATATGACAGCCCTCGGCAGGACCGAGATGGCCGTAAATGCCCGCGGGGATGACGTTCATCGCACGGCGGATCAGCTCCATGCTTTTATCAAAGGTATAAATCGGATGCATATGATTCCCTCCTTACGCGAGATACAGACCGACTCGGTCTAAAATGCGGTTGATGTTGTCCAACTGTGAGATCATGCCACCCATGCGCAGCTTGCTGTCGCAAATGAGCGTAAAGGAGGACGCCACGCCGTCAAAAAGCCCACGCGCGTTATGTACGCCCTCAAATTCCATCAGCGACATGGGAGTGTCGGTATCGGTGTGCACCGTCATCAGGTGATGATCCTTGGCCGCAATATGCGCCGCCGTCAACACTTTACCGTTCTCAGTGATGGCCATGCGAACGTTGCCGTCCACAATATACGATGCACTTGCCTTGCCCACCTTATCCTCGTTGCCAATCTGAGAAACAGCACCCGTGATCACGTGGAACATCAGCAGCGTCGAGGTGCGATAGAATTGCTCGTCCTTCAGATCCTCCTCGGTGGGGCGCAGATACTTGGACAGCAGATCGGTCAGCTTGATAAAGGGACCGAGCAAAAAGCCGATTTTGGTGAAGCCTTTGGAAGGGATGGGAGTGACTGTGCCATCGATCATACCGTTGAACTTTTCGGGAGTTTTGAAGGGCAGCTTGATGTCACACTTGCCACAGCCCTCCTTGATAGTGATCTTTCCATCGTTAAAATACAACACGCCTGCAGGCCCGCCCTTGACCTCGATACCGAGCGAGATGGTCTTGCCCGCGATGATCTCGCGCGCCTCGTCCGACAGCTCGCACAGCGAGGGCAACGAGCCCAGCACGGCGAACAGATTGATGAACGACATGGTTCTTGCGTCTGTTTGTCTCATATACTTGTCCTTTCATGCGGCATAACCGCTACTCTTTTACAAACGGGAGCGCAATCACGCCCCCGCTGATGTTTTTTTAGTTTCCTGCGCCCAGCACAATGTTAGCGCTGGATGCTTTACCGTCGCGCACGAATTCGAGCGTTACGGTATCGCCCACGTTGCACTCGTACAGATACTCGCGCAAGACCTCAAACGAGGTAACGGCCACACCGTCGATGGCGGTGATAATATCGTTGACTTGTATTTTGTCAAAGGCGTCTACGGTTGGCTCTACTTTGGTCACCATCCAACCGCTGGCTACGGCTCGGAAGCTGCCCTCCGTCGTCGCGGCCTGCTCTTCTGTAAGGACGAGAATACGATCGCCCATGAGCACGTAATATTGATCCTTTTCGACGATAACGCCCGTGATACCAAGCTGCGGACGAGCCGACGAAACGCCCGACTCAACGCCGTTCGTCGTTCCCGTTTCCTTCAGCGCGATCAAGAGCGGCATGGCGCTGTCGATCGGGATGGCAAAGCCAAGTCCCTCGTAGTCCCCTGCCAGCTTGAGCGTAATAATGCCAATGACCTCTCCATGGTCATTAAACAGCGGGCCACCGGAGTTACCGCTGTTGACGTTGGCATCCGTCTGGATCAGCGTCATTTTCTTGATCAGCGTACCATCCGCCTCGCGGATCTTGACGTCACGATTGATGGCGGACAAGCGACCGTAGGTCGAGGTCCAGCCGAATTCCATGCCTGCAGGATGACCGATCGCAACGACGCGGTCGCCGACAAGCGCCTCGGACGATTTTCCGAATTTTGCGACCTTTAAGCCTTTGGCGTTGACCTTGATGACGGCCAGGTCGTCGATTTCGCTCGCGCCGATCAGCTCGGCTCTGTACTGGGTACCGTCATACATCTGCACGGAAATATCAGTCGCGCCGTCGACAACGTGGCAGTTGGTGATAATATAGCCGTCCGACGTCATCACGATGCCCGTTCCGACACCGCTGCCCGTGCTCGTCTTAACCGTAATACCAACAACAACCTGATTGCCCTGCGCCGAAATCTCCTGCATGGTCAGCGCATCGGTGTCAACCTCATCGCGGATAAAGATCTCGCGATAGCCGCCCTCCCCCGAGGGATAAGCCGCCGCACCGCCCCAGCCCGTGACGAGCGTGGCGACCAAAATGAGGAAGCTGACAGCAAAGCATACAGTCATGACGATGGCATAATTGCGAACGCCGCGACGGCGCTTGGCAGCGTTTGCCGCTTCATCGGCAGCCTGCTGCTCGGCATAGTCCCAGCGATAGACCACCTTTTGCTGCAATTGCGGCTCATCGGTGAAATCGATATCATCATCTGCCGGCATCTCATCGCCGGAGACGTTCTGCTCGCAGGAAGAGCCTTCACTTGCCAGTTGCTCATCGCTATTTTGAATTTCGTTATTCAGTTCATTTGTAGAGGGTACGTTCTCCTCGTCGGGAATACGGTTTTCATTCATACTAAAACGCTCCTTGATGCCGCGTTTAGGAAAGCGGCGCTTGTTTTAGCGTAAAGGAGAACTGACAGTCCTTGCCCTCTACGCTTGTGACCCAGATATCCTCTCCGTGGGCAGCGATGATGGTCTTGGAAATATACAAACCCAGTCCCGTACCGCGACGGTCAAGACCGCGACTCTTGTCACCCTTATAAAAGCGATCGAACACCATGGGCAGATCCTCTGCCGCGATGCCGATGCCCTGATTGTAGACCGATATCTGAATTCTGTTCTTTTTATTCTTCTCCGTTTCGCTCACGTGGCAAATACTGACGCGCAGAATGCCCTCGTCCTGCGAAAATTTCACGGCGTTGTCACAAATATTGTAAAAGATCTGATAGATTGCGTCGTGATCCGCCAACACCGTCATGCTGTCCTCGTCGCAAAGAAATTCCACAGCGAGCTGTTTTTCCTCGATCTGTTGCTCAAAGGAAATGAGAATCTGGCGTCCCATCTCGCAAATATCAAAGGGAGCCATAACGAACTTGCGCTCACCTGCCTCGATCCTCGTAACATCAAGCAAAGAAGAAACCAAGCGGGACAGCCGATGTACCTCTCCCGAAATCACGCCAAGATAATAATCCTGCTTTTCGGGCGGGATAACACCGTCGCGGATGGCGTCGATGAAGCCTGCAATGGTGGTCATCGGGGATCGAAGATCGTGCGAAACGTTGGCAATAAAGCTGCTTCTCGTCTTTTCCAGATTTTCCAGCGATTGCGCCATCTGGTTAAAGGCGATGCCAAGCTCCGCCACCTCGTCGTTGCCGTGCACCACAACTCTGCGGTCAAAATTACCTCCCGCAAAATCCTTAGCCGCATGGCGCATCTCACGCAAGGGAGCGCTGACGCGCTCGGAAATGAAGTACACCGCAATCAGTGCCGCCAGCATGATCCAAAGGCTTGCCATAACGATGGTGCGGGACATGACATTGAGTAGCCCCATCCAATGCGCGCTGGGGGAGGATACGACGACAGCGCCGACCATTTGCTCCTCGTGCATGATAGGCAACGCATATACCAGCTGGCTGTCTTTGATCTCCTGACGGAAATAGGACAGACTATTGACCTCAACGCCACCGCGCAGCACCAGCATTGCATGATCGGGCAGACGGAAATCATCCGATACCTCGACCGCGTAGTTGCTTTGCACCGCGACGAGCGCGCCGTCCGCGTCGGTCAGAATGACCAGCATACGGTCGGTGCTGGTGGTCGCCAGCTTCAGCATCCAATCCATGCTGGCCTCGTCCCCCGGTGGCAACAGATTGCCCTCTTGTATCTCCGCGTAAATGTAATCACGCACAGCCATGGCAACCTGACGCGCGCTGTCCATCTTGACGTCGGCGGCATAGTGGTTGACGATGCCGTACACGACCATCAAAAACATGGACAGACAGACGGTGATAATCAAAACGAATGCCAGCAAAAATTTGCCAAATACACTTTTGAACATAAATTGTTATCAGCCCAGAATTTCAAACTTATAACCGACGCCCCAGACAGTCTTGAGCACCCACTTGTCCGAAACGCCCTCCAGCTTCTCGCGGAGTCTCTTGACGTGAACGTCTACCGTACGGGAGTCGCCCAAATAATCAAAGCCCCAGACCTTGTCCAGCAGCTGATCGCGGCTGAAAACGCGGTTGCAGTTAGAGGCGAGGAAATACAGCAGCTCCAGCTCCTTTGGGGGAATGTCAATGGCCTTGCCGCACAGCTTAAGCTCGTATTTTTCCTTACTGATCTCGATGTTATCGAACTTGATCGTCTCCTTGCTGTCGCCCTGACCCGCATAGGCCTGGTAGCGGCGCAGCACCGCCTTGACGCGAGCAGAAAGCTCCTTCATATCAAAGGGCTTGACGACGAAATCGTCCGCACCCAGCTCAAGACCGAGCACCTTGTCAAACACCTCGCCCTTGGCTGTGATCATAATAATGGGCTTGCTTGACATTTCGCGGATCTCGCGACATACCTGCCAGCCATCCTTTTTGGGTAGCATAATATCCAGCAGCACCAGATCGGGCGAATACATTTTAAAGAAGTTGATGCCCTCGTTACCGTCAGAGGCGATCTTGACCTCGTAGCCTTCCTTTTCCAGATAGATCTTGAGCAGATCGCTGATATTGGGGTCGTCGTCCACGACCAGAATTTTTTTGTCCAGCATGCTTTGTCCTCCGTTTATTTTTCCTTGAATTGTTCGTTTCATGTGTGGTCCGGCAAATCTTCGTTCTCAATGTAAAAATCATAGCAAAAACAGGCGACTTTCAAGTGAATACCACATGAAAATTTGAGCGAGAACGGCATTTTTACCACAAATTATATATTTACAGCTTATTATATCATATAAAATGCAAAATGCCAAGAATTTTTTGTAAATATTTGTAAATGAGTGGAAAATTTTTTAAATTTTCATTTATCTTTTGCGAAAGCTATGTACTCAAGAATGCAAAAAAGAATGCCGCACAAACTCGAATAGAATTTGTGCGGCATTCGCTATGCTCGCCGAAGACAGGGTCATACTCTTGGCCAGGTTAGTCGGGAACAGGGCGTAGACGTCGTTATCCGGCGGGGTGTGGGGTATGGGAGGGCAAGCCCAGATTTTAGGCGTTCCCCACTACCCTCGAATTTCGAGGACGAGGGAACGTTGTTCGTCAAATGCTTTTATGCTGACGAACGATACGCACAACCAGAGCAACCGCGAGCCAAATCGTAACGATCAGTAAGCCACTCATATACACGACAAACGACATATCATAATTACTAATATTTGTGTTCATGAATTGATACTTCATCATCGTTACGTATTGTTCTTGTGATGGTATAGGCTCAACATGTAGCATGGCCAAATAGAGATGCATAAGCCATGCAATATTGAAAGTTGAAACGATGCACGGAATGTACCATGTTTTAGTTAGCATATTGCTTGTTCTACTAAAGGATAATGGAATAGTTGCTATAATTAAACCAAAACTTGCAAATAAAACCCATGAAACCAAAATACGGCTTGATGCTAAAATTAATAATCCAGCCCATGGCATAAGTACCGAAATAGAAGAAAGAAGAATAGCACCATACTTTCTTTTGCGGTATAATAGTGGTATCATAGCACCCGCGATTGTGCTTATAATTAATATACCAACGAAAAGCTGAATAAACACCTCAACTCCAAACAAGCTGCCCATATAATCTGTAGAATCATCAGGATAAGGGATTAAAAAACGAAAGAATTCCATAGTCTCTCCTTTTATGGTTGTACAATATAATGTGACACGCCATATGTGTTAAGCGCATTTTCGCTAGTCGTGTAATCAACTATGCCATCACAAAGATCGCAAATCAAGGTTAAAACAAGATCGCTTTGTATCATTCCAGTATGTGAAGCATCAATCTTTTTTTCATCGTCAACACCTCCGTTAATTACTGAAATAATTAGATACGAATGCTCATGTTCGAACAACACGATCGGCGGGTGTGTGTCCTCACCTATATAGACAGAAAAAATTTGATTTTCTTATGAACTTTTAAAAAAATTTTTCTGCGAACGAACAAATCAGAGTATGGGTTTCCCAGTTAAAGTGAAGGGAGGCCCCATAAAATCACTCTTCAATCATATAGTTTTCCGTTGTCTGTATTGCCTCTTCTAATGTCATAAAATCAAAATACCGAAAATCAGGCCACTTAAACTGGTTTTGGTGATCTTTATTATAATTAATGATGTGAAAGAAACCAACATAAACATCATCTCGATACA
>JAZLDE010000122.1:0-1667 GCA_045614625.1 Eubacteriales bacterium | reverse complement strand
CAGTTTTTTGACGTCGTCGAGCGACGAAACACCGCCCGATGCCACGATCTGCAGGTCAAATTTTTCTGCCAGCGTGCGGTACAATTCGTGATTGGCCCCCATCATGGCGCCGTCCTTGGAAATGTCGGTGCTGATGATGGTCTTGACCCCCAAGGCCTGCATCCTCTCGCAGAAGGTCAGCGCGTCGTCCTCGGCGGTTTCCAGCCAGCCGCGGATGGCCACACGACCGTCCTTGATGTCCACGCCGACGGCAATTCGCTCGCCGTATTCGGCCAGCGCCTGCGAAAGAAAGACGGGATCGGTCACGGCCGCCGTGCCGAGAATGACACGATCAACACCTGCCTCCAGATAGGCGCGGACGGTCTCCATGGAGCGGATGCCTCCACCGATCTCGGTGAACAGCGGGGTCTTATTGGCAATGTCGCGCACGATGGCGAGATTGGGCGTCGTACCGTCGCGAGCACCCTCAAGATCGACCATGTGGATGCAGGTCGCCCCTGCGGCCGCAAAGTCGAGGGCGACGGACAAAGGGTTGTCGCTATAAACGGTCATATTTTGATAATCGCCTTTGTACAGGCGGACGGCCTTGCCGTCGTACAGGTCAATGGCGGGAAAAATGAGCATAAAAATCTCCTTTGAGAATAGCGTTATCAGCTGCGGCCAAGGTCAAGGCGGCGATTGCGGACGTACAGCCCAAGGTCCACCGCGACCATGATGAAGTTGATGATATAGAAAATCAGCACGTACCATTTGATTGAAAATTCGGCCATGTAGGCGGAATTGGTCAGCTTGGCAACGATCCCGGCCACGTAACCGATCAAAATCAGAATCAGGAACGCAGGGCTTTTTCCCTTTGCCGTTCGCGCCTTGAACGATCTGACCACGTTAAACGGCCAGGAGGCGCCGAACGAGAGGATCATGACAATTTCTAAAATTTCAGACATGGTTTTTCCCTTTCGTTTTTTATTCTTCGTCGCGGGGGACGGGCGTGACGATGGGCTTGCCCTCGGCATCGACCAAGACGGTCAATCCGCCTGCGTAGCCGCCGGACGTCCAGAGGTAGTTGACGCCCGTTTTGCGGTCGACAAGGACGCGTTGTTGGGTGGCGTCAAAGGCGCCGCCGGAGATTTCGGTGCAGATAAAGCGGTTGGTTTTTTCGGGTTTCATGGAGATGCTCCTTTCGGGGGGATTTTGGAGTTTAGCTAAAAGTTATACGACTTCGTAGCCGGACGCGCGTACAGCTAACGCGCCGCGCTGTGAGGCTTGGATGCCATTTCTTTGCCTCGTCGCAAAGAAATGGCGAAAGAAAGGACGCCCGGACGTTCCCTCCGGGGCCTCCCTTGCCGTGCCGCTCTTCAAAGCGAGTTAAGGAGAAAAACATATATTTTTCAAGTACAACTCTCGCCGCTTTGCTACCACGAGCGGCAGATATGCCAAAGCAAAAAGTTTTGCGGGGTTCTAAGGGGTATTAGACCTAGAATAAAATTTAATTTTCTATGGGAAGAATTTTGCTTGTAAAATTCTTGGGGAGCGGGTAATTCAACTTTCCCATAAGCACTGAATTAGATGCCCGCGTTGTTTTCTTGTAGGGGCGATCATTGATCGCCCGTTTGTTTGGCGATTGATCTTTATAGCGGGCGAACAATGTTCGCCCCTACATTGTGGAG
>JAZLDE010000121.1:0-1869 GCA_045614625.1 Eubacteriales bacterium | reverse complement strand
CGGCTTGATGTGCGGTATCTGCAACGGCTTCCAGGCGCTGATCAAGCTGGGTCTTGTACCCTTCGGTAAGATCATCGACACGGACGAAAACTGCCCGACGCTGACATTCAACACCATCTCGCGCCACCAGTCCAAGCTGGTCCGCACCCGCATTTGCACCAACAAGTCTCCTTGGCTGTCTCTTGCCAAGGTTGGCGATATCTACACCGTTCCGATCTCGCACGGTGAGGGTCGTTTCCTGGCCTCCGACGAGCTGATCGCCAAACTGGCAGAGAACGGTCAGATCGCAACCCAGTACGTCGATCTGAACGGCGATCCCACCATGGACACCGCCTTCAACCCCAACGGCCCCATCTGCGCCATCGAGGGTATCACTTCGCCCGACGGCCGCGTCTTCGGTAAGATGGGTCACTCCGAGCGTATCGGCGCCGGCCTGTATAAAAACGTCCCCGGTGAGTATGATATTCGTATGTTCGAGGCTGCGGTGAAGTATTTTAAGTAATTAAGGGAACGCGCAGGGGAACTTCTTTCGAGAAGTTCCCCCACACCCCTTCAAGAACTTTAATGGAAGGAAAAAGAGAAAATTGTATTTTACATTTTCTCATATTTTCCGTAGGGACCGGCGTCCTCGACGGTCCGCACTTTTCCAGACAATAGCTCCCGCAAGCTCATGGGGCCCATCCCATTCGCTCCACGATATTTGTTTGACGGTAGGGGAGGCGTTTCGCCTCCCGCAACAAAAGCAACCACCTTCCAAACGGGAGGACCAAGGCCCTCCCCTACCGAAACAGCAACATCTTTCGCTTTCCATGTCTGCCGCTCGTAGTGGCTATATGGCGAAAGATGCAGAATAAGCATTTATGTCTTTCTCCTGCTGCTCTTTGAAGAGCGGCACAGAAAGGGAGGCCCCGGAGGGAACGTCCGGGCGTCCTTCTTGGCTACTTCTTGGGACGCGCCAAGAAGTAGCATAAAAAAACAAACCGCGAACGCGCGCAGCTGTGTGAGCGTCCGGCTACGAAGTTGTATAAACCTTAGCTAAACAAAAATTACCCCTCCCGAAAGGACCACACCCCATGAACTTTTTTGATGAACTGAAAAACTACGACAATGAAGTCTTCGAGGCTTGCGACGCAGAACTCTCCCGTCAGCAGCATAACATCGAGCTGATCGCATCCGAAAACATCGTCTCCAAGGCCGTTCTTCTGGCCGCAGGCGGCGTTCTCACCAACAAATACGCCGAGGGCTATCCCTCCAAGCGTTACTACGGCGGCTGCTATTGCGTTGACGTTGTGGAAAACATCGCCCGCGAGAGAGCTTGCAAGCTGTTCGGCGCCGAGCACGCCAACGTTCAGCCCCACAGCGGCGCCAACGCCAACCTGGCCGTCTTCTTTGCTCTTCTTCAGCCCGGCGACACCGTCATGGGCATGAACCTTCAGCAGGGCGGACACCTCTCCCACGGCTCGCCCGTCAATATCTCGGGTAAGTATTTCAACGTCGTTCCCTACGGCGTCGATCCCGTAACCGAGGTGATCGACTACGACGAAATGCGCCGCATCGCCCTTGAGTGCAAGCCCAAGCTGATCGTGGCGGGTGCAAGCGCTTATTCCCGTACCATTGACTTCAAGCGTATCGGTGAGATCGCAAAGGAAGTCGGCGCCTATTATATGGTAGATATGGCGCACATCGCAGGCCTTGTTGCCGCAGGGCTTCACCCCTCACCCGTGCCTTATGCCGACGTGGTGACCACCACCACGCACAAGACCCTGCGCGGTCCGCGCGGCGGCATGATTCTCTGCCGTGCCGAACTGGCGAAAGCCATTGACAAGGCGATTTTCCCCGGTATTCAGGGCGGTCCGCTGATGAAGTCGG
>JAZLDE010000120.1:0-9058 GCA_045614625.1 Eubacteriales bacterium | reverse complement strand
AGCGCGCCGCGTTGTGGCGCACCGTCCCGTAGAAAAAGTTGTTAAAATTCCAGATAAATCATAAAAACTCCCCCGAAAGGATACACCATGCAATATTCCAACGAAATCCTACAGCTCGCCGCCAAGGCGGAAAAAGACCTCGCTCCCCACTTTGAGCGCATCGACCGCATCTCCTTTGAAAACACCCAGCGCGTCATGGACGCCTTCCGCGAATTTCGCGTGTCCGATACCATGTTTGGCTCTACCTCGGGTTACGGCTACGACGACCGTGGCCGCGACACGCTCGACCAGATCTGGGCCAACGTTATGGGGGCTGAGGCTGCCTTCGTCCGCCAGCAGATCGTCAGCGGCACGCAGGCACTGACGATCGGACTGTTCGGCCTGCTCCGCCCGGGCGACCTTATGCTGTCCGTCGCAGGCAAGCCCTACGACACGCTTGAGGAGGTCATCGGCATCGTCGGCACCCCGGGTGACGGTTCGCTCCGCGATTTTGGCGTAGACTACGCCCAGATCGACCTGACAAGCGAGGGCAAATTCGACTTTCCCGCCATCCGTGCCTCGCTTGAAGAAAACGCAGGACGTGTCAAGATGGTATTTGTTCAGCGTTCCAAGGGCTATCTCGACCGTCGCACGCTGACCGTCGATGAAATCGGTGAGTTGGTCAAATTCGTCAAGGGCATCTCGCCCGACTCCTACGTCGTCGTCGACAACTGCTACGGTGAATTCGTCGAGGAGCGCGAGCCCACGGCCGTCGGTGCTGATATGATCATTGGATCGCTCATCAAAAACCCCGGCGGCGGCATGGCCGAAACGGGTGGTTATATTGCCGGCACCCGCCGTGCAGTCGAGCTGGCTTCTTACCGTTTGACCTCCGTTGGCTGTGGCACCGAGGTCGGCGCAACGCTGGGACAGAATAAGATGATGTACAAGGGCTTGTTCTACGCCCCCCATACCGTCGCTCAGGCGCTCAAGAGCGCCCACCTGGTCGCATATCTCTTCGAGGCGCTGGGCTGTCGCGTCGCGCCCCGTTGGGATGAGGTACGCTCGGATATCATCCAGACCGTTATCACAGGCTCTCCCGAGGGACTTTGCGCCTTTTGCCGCGGTATTCAGGCAGGCTCCCCCGTCGATTCGTTCGTCACGCCCGAGCCCTGGGCTATGCCCGGATACACCAGCGAGGTCATCATGGCGGCCGGCGCGTTCACGCAGGGCTCGTCCATCGAAATGAGCGCCGACGGCCCGCTCCGCCCCCCCTACATCGCCTATTTCCAGGGCGGTTTGACCTACGAGAGCGCCAAGATCGGTATTCTCGCCGCCGCAGACCGCATGCTGCAAAACAAAGCGTAAACAACAAAAGACACGAAAAATTTACGCTTTTTCTTTTGTTTAGCCATGTCTTTATGCTATGCTGATAGCAGAATGATCAAAATGGAAGGAATGGAACTCCATGAAACTGAAAGTAACACGTTTTGTCGCGCTGATGCTGGCGCTCTTGCTTTTGAGCGTGGCACTCTACGGCTGTAAATCGGGCGACGACGAGATCCCCGAACATATGCAACACGCGACCGTCGCAGGCAGCGATTATCGCCTCTTTTTGCCCATTGACTGGAATTTGCTGACCGACACGGGCGTGTCGGGAGGATATGCCTCGATGCAAAACAAGGCCGTCATTTACGTCAAGGTATACGACAACCCCGAGGGGCTGAGCGTGCAGGACTATTGGACGAACACGTACCGCGTAACCGTCGCCAACGCCTTTCCCGACAGCGAGGGCATTAAGCACTCCGAGCCCGTCGAAACCACGTTGGGCGATCTGGACGCTTATTTCTACACCTACGACGGCACTCGCGAGCTGGTAAGCTATACCGGTATCGAAACGCTGTGCGCCAAGGACGGCAAGATATACGTTTTGTCCTTCTGCGCCCGAAAGGATCTGTACGAGGGCTATCTGACGGTGTTTGACGAAGTCAAAAAGAATTTCAAATTCAGCGACACGCCCTTTGAACCCAAGGATCCCGTCAACACAGTCGATCCCGACGCCGAGGCGCCCGAGGGCATGCAGCTGGCCTCCAATAACGACGTGGCCTATCGCTTCTACGTGCCCGAAAATTGGGTGCTGGACAAAAACCTGCCCACCTCGTCGGCCTACGTGTCTGAGACAGACCGCTCCAACGTCAACGTGACGGTCTATATGCCCGAGGTCGATCATATTGAATCTGTTGATGACTACTGGGCAACTTGTCTTGAGGAGCTGAAGAAGGGTATGAACGTCGTAGGTCTGATCAATGACAGCGAAACGACCGTTGACGGCTGCAAGGCAAAGACCTACGAGTACACCGCCGACATCGATGGGCGTCTCTTCCGCTTCGCCCAGACCATCACCTCCTACCGCGGTATGATCTATACCATCACCTATACCGCATCGATCGACAATTACGAAGCCCACCGAGATTCCTACTCGGACATTCTCGCGGCGTTTGATTTCAGAGGAAACTGACACATGCAACCCATTTATTTTGACAACAGCGCGACCACGGCTCTGTCCGCCCCTGCCCGCGCAAAAATGATCGAGGCGATCGACTGCTACGGCAATCCCTCCTCCTATCATCAGCTCGGACGCAAATCAGCGGCCATGCTGGCCGAGGCGCGCGAAGCCATCGCCCGCTCACTGGGATTGCGCCGACTACCCCCCGGTGAGCTGGTCTTCACCTCCTGCGGAAGCGAGGCCAACACGCTGGCTCTGCTCGGCACGGCACACGCCAAGGCTCGCCGCACAGCCAACCGCATCATCACGACCGACTCGGAGCATCCCGCCGTTGAGAACGTCATGCGCGAGCTGGAGCGCGAGGGCTTTGAGGTCGTTCGCATCTCGACTCGCGGCGGCGCGCTCGATATGGAACAGCTGGACGCCGCGCTCAACGACCGTGTTTTCATGATCAGCATGATGATGGTCAACAACGAAACGGGCGCGCTGTACGATCTCAAAACTGTATTTTCCCTGGCGCGGGCCCGCTCGCCCCAGGTCATCACCCACACCGACGCGGTGCAGGGCTATCTCAAGTGCCGCTTCACCCCTGCGTCGATCGGTGCCGATCTCGTTACGATCAGCGCACACAAGGTGCACGGCCCCAAGGGTGTCGGTGCACTATACATCAATCCTGCGCTGCTCAAGGCCAAGCAGATCGTCCCGTGGCTGCACGGCGGCGGTCAGGAGAGCGGGCTTCGCTCGGGTACGGAAAACATTCCCGGCATTGCCGCCTTCGGCGCGGCTGTCGATGCGCTTTACCCCAAGCTGGACGAGCATATTGCCCACATGAATGCGCTACGCGAGCAACTGGTTAAGGGTCTTCTCTCTCTTGGCATTGACGTCAAGCAGCCCGTGGGGGCTTGTGCGCCGCATATCGTCAATTTGACGTTGCCCAGCATCAAAAGCGAGGTCATGCTTCATTTTCTTGACGCGCGCGGCATTTGCGTGTCGGCCGGTTCGGCCTGCTCCACCCGCTCGCGCCATATCAGCTCGGCCCTGCTTGCCTTTGGCGCGAGTGAGCGCGAGGCAGACTGCTCGCTTCGCGTCAGCCTGTGTGCGGATAATACAGCGGAAGAAGTGGATGCGCTTCTGGAGGCACTTGCCCAAGGACTTTCGTCGCTGATCCGCATCCGATAAATGTGATCAATCATTCAGGAGGACACCATGAAGAAAAAACTTCGATTTTTTATCCTCTTATGTCTTGTGTCGCTTCTTTGCACATTTGTCTTTTCATCGTGCACCTATAGTTATATGAACAAATACGGTGGCCTGGAGCGCCGTAACCTTGACAGCTCGGACGTAAAACGTCACGACCTTGATCCTTCCGACCTTCCGAAACGGTATTGCGAGGTCACCGGCATTTATGACGAAAACGTCAAGCGGCTGAACATCCCCCGCAAAATGTACGGCCACAAGGTCATCGGCATCGGGGCGAGCGCATTCGCCGGCTGTGATAATCTGACGGAGATCACGATCCGCGATCATATTCTGTACATCGACGGCGGCGCCTTTGGAAACTGTGATAATCTGACCTCGATCACGCTTCCCGATAGCATCAAGGCGATCAACAACCACACCTTTTACAAATGCCCGTCGCTGACGAATATCGATTTTCCCGAGCATCTGCTCAAGATCGATCACGCGGCCTTCCAACAATGTACCGCGCTCTCGAACGTCGACCTGCCCGACAGCTTAACCTATATTGGGGAAAACGCCTTTGAGGAATGCACCTCCTTGGAGAGCATCGTCATTCCCGACAGCGTCACCGAAATCGGCAACTGGGCCTTCCACAAATGCACCTCTTTGAAGAGCGTAACGCTCGGCAAGGACATCGGGACAGTCGGTGCCGCGTCCTTCCAGGGCTGTACTGCTCTTGAGCAAGTGACCTTTCCCGAGGGCGTCGTGTACGACGTATCCAATAACCAAATGGGCATATTCATCAGTGACAGCGCCTTTTCCGGTTGCACTGCGCTCAAGAGCATCACCATCCCCGAGGGCGTATGGTATTTAAGCAACAATGCCTTTGCCTATTGCACAGCTTTGACCGACGTAACGCTTGGAAAGGATCTGGAACACTTCGGTCCGGGCGCATTCTTTGAATGCACGGCG
The DNA here is from genome assembly GCA_045614625.1 of Eubacteriales bacterium. Taxonomy (GTDB): domain Bacteria; phylum Bacillota; class Clostridia; order Oscillospirales; family CAG-272; genus SIG644. The sequence goes on along the minus strand of JAZLDE010000120.1, from coordinate 4,422 downwards.
CTTGAGAGCATTACCCTTCCCGACGCCGCATACGACGTCACCATCTCGATGTTCTACGGTTGCACGAGTTTGAAGCAGATCGATTTTGGCGACGGTGTCTGGCTGATTGACCAGACTGCCTTTGGAGAATGCACCTCCCTTGAGCAACTCGTTCTGCCTGACACCGTCAAGGTCATCGGCGAGGGGGCGTTCTTCCATTGCACGGCTCTTTCGGAGATCACCATTCCCGCGATCATCGAGGAAATTGACGAACAAGCATTTTACGGCTGCTCTTCCTTGACCGCCATCCACTTCGGCGGCACGATGGAACAGTGGCAAAGCATCCCCTTCGGCCTCGATTGGGACAGCGGCACGGCAGAATACACCGTGTACTGCACCGACGGCACTCTGGCCAAGAGCGACCTGACCAAACCGATAGAATAACCTCACAAAGAAAAAAGTTCCTGCGAACCAACCCTCTCGGTTCGCAGGAACTTTTTATTTTATTCTTCCACCAGCTCAACATCCGCGCCGACGGAGCGCAATTTGCCGACGATGTCGTAATATCCCCGCTCGATGGTCTCTACGTCGAGAACGCAGGTCTCGCCTTCGGCGGCAAGTCCCGCAATCACCATGGCCGCGCCCGCACGCAGGTCCAACGCCGTCACGGTCGCACCGTGCAGCTTATGAACACCCAAAACGGTCGCCGTCGAGCCTTGATCGTCCACGCTGATGGCCGCGCCCATACGTTGCAGTTCCTCTACGTATTGAAATCTCTTTTTGAATACGTTTTCCGTCACTGTACTGATACCGTTCGCGAGCGACAGCAACGCTGTAATCTGGGGCTGCATATCCGTCGCAAAGCCGGGATAGGGTACCGCCTGAATTTTGGCGCTGTTGAACGATCCCGTCGTCTTAACCGTAATGCGGTCGCCCTCGTCGATTACAACAATGCCCATTTCGCGCATCTTGGCGCTGACGGCATCCAAATGGCGGGAGATGACGTTGTTTAAAACCAGCTCGCCATGTGTGGCGGCGGCGGCTACCATATAGGTGCCCGCCTCGATCATATCGGGAATGATGGTATAGTGACAGCCGTGCAGCTTTTCCACACCGCGCACCTTGATGACCGAGGTACCCGCGCCGGAAATATGGGCGCCGCAGCTGTTAAGAAAGCTGGCCAAGTCGACGATATGCGGCTCATGTGCCGCGTTTTCAATGGTCGTCATACCCTGCGCTGTCGTGGCGGCGATCAGAATATTGGCTGTTGCGCCGACCGAAATTTTGTCCATGACGATCTTGGTACCCTTGAGACGCTCACCGGCATGGGCAGACACGAAGCCGTCACCATCGGTTACCGTTGCACCAAGCGCACTAAAGCCCTTGATATGCAGGTCAATGGGGCGTGCACCGAAATTACAGCCGCCCGTCGTTCCCACCTTGGCACGGCCAAAGCGGGCAAGCTCGGCACCGATAAGATAGTTGGAGCCGCGCAAACGGCGCACCATACCGGCAGGAGAGCTTCCCTGCTTAATGTCGCGCGTGTCGATCTCGACGACCGTGGGGCTGTGACGGGTCACCTTGGCACCCATTATATCCAGAATTTTCAGCGTGACCTCAATATCGCCCACGGGCGGCAGATTTTCGATCACACAAACATCACCCGTGACGATAGTCGCAAACAAAATGGGCAACGCCGCGTTTTTCATTCCGCTGATTTCTATTTGTCCTTTGAGCGCATGACCGCCCCGGATCTTGATTTTTTTCATAGAGTAAACCTCGCAAGCATAAAACTCACACGAACAAAAGCGTCAAACGTCAAGCAACTACTAACAGTATATGTCACCCACCCGCGCATGTCACTGCGGCAGCACGCGGTAGCAAGCAACGGGACGTGCGGGCTTGGTCCGAATATACGCGTCAAGCTCATCGGCCGTCATGGCGGGCGAAAGAAGCGCCGTGTGCGTATCCGTGGTCACGACATGCAAGCATCCCTGCGTCGGGGCTACGCTCAAGTCGCCCTCGTAGATCAGGCAAACGGACAGCTTTTCCGCGCCTGCGGGCTGAAGGTCTGCCGCCTCGGCATCCGTCCAGGTGGGTGCCGTTTTTGCATCAAAGGGATGGCTGGCAATATCGACCAGGTCGGAAACGACCGCCCCCGCCGTGGGCAGTTTTCCTGCGCCGCGGCCGTAGAACAGCGTCTGACCCAGCATATCGGTATCGATCAGGACACCGTTGAATACGTCGTCAATGTTGAAAATGGGGTTCTGGCGGGGCACGAAGCAGGGGGCAACCCAAACGGCCAGCTTGTCATCGGCATAGCTCATATGTCCAATGAGCTTGATCGCGCAATCCATCTTGGTCGCGATCGCAACGTCGGTCGCCGTGATATTGCGAATGCCCTCGACCGAAATGGTGTTGGGATCGACACGCAGCCCCGTCGCCATGGCCGCCAGAATGACGATCTTACGGGCGGCATCAAGGCCGTCGACGTCAGCAGAAGGATCGCGCTCGGCGTATCCCTTTTCCTGTGCCTCGGCAAGGGCCGAATCAAAGGAAGCGCCGTCAGCAAACATACGGGTCAGGATATAGTTGGTCGTACCATTGAGAATACCATTGATGGAACGGACGCGATTAGCCGCCATATCCTGCGCAAGGGGGCGTAGAACGGGAATACCGCCGCCGACGCTCGCCTCGAACAAATAGCGAACGCCCTTCTCTGCCGCCAGCGCGAGTAGCTCGGTGCCGAAGTTGGCCACAACCTCTTTGTTGGAGGTGACGACAGACTTGCCGGCTTCAAGAGCCGCGCGGGAAAACTCGTACGCGGGGTGCGAGCCGCCCATCATTTCCACAACGACGTCGACCTCAGGGTCGCTGACGATGATATTGTAGTCATGGACGATGCGGTCGGCAAAGGGGCTATCGGGAAATTCACGCAGATCGAGTATATAGCGAATATCGATACCGCGGCCGGTAGCGCGGCGGATACGGTCTTGATTTTCGGTAATGACCTGTGCGGTGCCGCTGCCAACAACGCCAAAGCCCAGCAGCGCGACCGTCAGATTTTTGTTTGCCATAGGATATTCCTCCGAGAGATGCGAAATAATTGGTATTGGATATAGTATATCATATTTTCCTACCTCTTGTAAACAATTTTTCTTGAAAAAATCCAAAAAGTATGATATGATAATAGCAGAAGCTTCACCGCACACACGTTTGGCGGTAAAAAGGAGGTCGACGCATGGCAAGCAGTGCTCTTGGCGGCAAACGCAACGTAAAAATTTTCCTTCTATATTTGATGCAGAACGTCCGCATTCCCTTGGATTTTGCGACGCTTAACGATATGGTCATGCAGACCGACTACGTCATGTATCTGGACATGGCCGAGGCGTTCCACGAGCTACTTGATGACGCGCTCATCGAAATGACGGACGAGCCCATCGATGAAAGTGCCGAAGGCGGCGCGCCTGCGGACGAACCGCGTTACGTCGTCACCCCAAAGGGCCGCATCGTCGCAGAGCAGTTGCACAGCGAGCTTCTGCCTACCATTCTGGACGAGAGCCTGCGTTGCGCGCTGCGCTATCTGGATTTCCGTCGCCGCGGCATCAAGACGCATTGCTCCGTGACGCAGTGCCCCGACGGCACGGCTGAGTTTTATTGTTCAGTCGAGCAGGACGGAAAAACTCTGTTTGAAACACGAGTAAGCGTTGATTCCATGATTCGCGCCAATCAGATGGAAGAGAATTTCCGCGCCCGTCCCGAAGCGATCTACAAGGGTATGTGGTCACTCTTATCGGGAAACGTGAATTATTTGTTTAGTTGAGAGAACGAGGAGTACGAGGGGAACTTTTTTGAAAAAAAGTTCCCCTGCCCCCTCAAAAAACTTTATAAGAAAAAGCAGGAGCGTAGCCGAAACAACTTCTCCTGACCCTGTAGGGGAAGAACGTGTGTTGTTCCATAGAGATTTCGCCTGTGGCGAAATCGGCTACCGCTAGCTCATGGGGCCTCTCCTCGTTTCACTCGGCATCAATTTGCTTTGCAAATTGACTCCGTCCCCCTACCCATTACGCTCCACAATCGTAGGGGCGCATTCCATATGCGCCCGCCATGAAGAAAAACGCCAATCAAACGGGAGGAGCAAGCCCCTCCCCTACCAAGAAAGCAACACCTTTTGCTCCCCATATCTGCCGCTCGTGGTGGCTGCGTGGCGAGCGATGCAGAATAAGTCCTTATGTCTTTCTCCTGCTACTCTTTGAAGAGCGGCACGGAAGCAGTTTCCAAAGGCGGCAGCCTTTGGCGCGCTTTCTTGGTTCGTTCTTTGCCGCGCGGCAAAGAATGAACATCAACACCGGCACAGCGCGGCGCGAAGCCATATTTCGCAAGCGAAATAACAAGTTTTGCCCGCCCGCTAAACACGGGCGTCATGCAAGCATGAACACAAAA
>JAZLDE010000119.1:0-6791 GCA_045614625.1 Eubacteriales bacterium | reverse complement strand
TGGCACGCGCCTTCGTCTGTACCACCCCGACGGCCGCTTTTTCGCGCTGGGCGAGGTCGTATCAGGTGACGAGGGACTGGCGCTGGAATCCATCAAAACTTTTGTACTGTGAGGCTTCATCATGCAACGCAAGGGTAAATTGACCATCGTTATCAACGGACGCGGCGGCGTCGGCAAGGACACGCTGTGCGACTTCACAGCGCAGTTTTACCGTGTGCGCAACATCTCGTCCGTGGATCCCATCAAGGAAATCGCCCGCATGCACGGTTGGAACGGCGAGAAGGATCTGAAATCGCGCAAATTTTTGTCTGATCTCAAGCGCGTGTTTACCGAATACAACGACCTGCCCAATCGTTATATGATGGCGCAGCACGAGGAATTTTTGGAGACGGACGAGCAGATCTTGTTCGTTCACATCCGCGAGAGCGACCAGATCGCATCGTTTGTCAAGCTAATGGAGGGTCACACGGTACTGACGCTACTCATCCGCCGCGACGACGGTACGCCCGTGGGACGCTACGGCAACGTGTCGGACGACGACGTGGAGTCCTACCCCTACGATTACTACTACGACAACAACGCACCGCTCGAAGATACTCCTGCTCTCTTTGCGGCTCTGATCGCTAAGATGGCAAAGGATCACGAGTTGGAGCTGTAATACGAAACGAGAGCCGTTTGATGAAAACGGCTCTCGTCTTTTATATTTATATTTCATAATTTTCGTTTACCATGATCTTCACAGCTTCAAGGACACTTCCAAAGTGGAGCTCGACAGTACGGGTAACCGTAAGTTCTCTTCCCTCGACTATTGTCGACATAATCTCATACGTTTCCTGATAGGTCAAGGTGTAATGATATGCGGGATCATCCAGCGGGGATAGCCAATGATTTTGAAGAGTCAAGCATCGTCCATCCTTTTCATACAAGGTCATCGTATAATCTTCATTGTCGATTTCAAAATACTGTTCCCAATCAAAGTTTATACCCATTTTTTCAAACACCTGTGCTAGTGTATCGTCAAAATCGATGCCGTAAGGCAAGGTTAAATTTTCGAGAGGAACGGTAAAAAATAAGTACTTGGACTCATCAGCATTTTTCCAGTCCGCGCTTGCAGTAAAATCTTGTCGCAAGGAAAAATGTTCTCCTTTCGCCCATGTACCTCCGCCATAAGCGCCGTCATACATCATGGGATCCACCAGCTCTGTGATTTTTTCACCATGATACGTATATTTTTCCATTTGAGTCCAAAAATCGTTCTTGTTTAACGAATGAACGAAATTTTCGGCGTTCAAAAACTCGGGAAAAGTATCGTCAAGAGTGATATCACCTTTGACAAGAATCGGTGCGCGGTTATTGGAATGTTTGTAATAGTACTTATCCAACAAATCGTAATACAGATAATCATATCTCGTTTCGATGGTGCCACCTTTGCGAGAAGCTACATCGTCGTAGCCGTTGGCTTTCATTTGTTCATATGCAGATTGATCGATCGCACGAATCAAGTCAGCATAAAACAGCGTATTGGCATTATCCTTGGAAATAATAATTTCCTCGCTGTTGATACAAGTCAACTTTTCGCCATCGGCTCCGCACACCATACCGTCCTTGATAAATAAGATATATTCCTTTTCCGGCTCGATGATTTCACACGAAGTGATGCTGGAAAGCGCCATGGTGTGGTCACCGTCGAGATGAATTTCCAACGACGTAACCATCAATTCCGGTTTGTTATCCTTCCATTGATAGGCATACGGTTCTACAATTTGAATTTTTTCTCCTACAGTATATCCTTCAAACGTTCCCCCCTCGTTGACGTATATATCCAATATTTCCATCTCTGTTACGGTGTAAGCCAAATGTTCGTCTCCTTGATTGGATATGCTCACGGATGTCGCTTTTTTTGCTCGAATGGCAAAAAAGCTTTCATACCCTGCATTCTTACCGCGTTCTATCACTTGATCCAGCGAGGTCGCCCCCTTACCAACAGTTACAAACCCGAATTTTGGATATTCAGGCAACGTTTCGGGCAACGTACCATCGACAACACGATAATATCCCTCTTCATCATATACGTTGGGGGCTTGGCATGAAAACAACATAACAAACAAAACAAAAATCATACATAAGCTTAAAATCTTTCTCATATGATATCCTCCATTCATCGTTTTGGTGTATTTAGGGCTCCTCTCACTTATATAGACAGAAAAAATTGGAATTTCTTATGGATTTCATCAAAATTTTATTGGATTTTTTTTGACAATATCAAGATTTCAGAAAAACCTCACGCAAAGATCGCACAAATACACCGCGACCGAGGCGCCGAGGGCGACGACGATCAGGGATCTTCCGAAAAAGGCCAGTATGACGGCCACGGCAAAGCCTGCCGCGGCGGTGATAATACTGTCCGTGGAATAAAACACGCCCGGAAGTACCATGGCGGTCAGCACGGCATAGGGCAGATAGTACAGCATACTGCGAATGAATCTTGACTTGATCTTTTTTCGAAAGGCAACAAAGGGGACGGCGCGGACAAGATAGGTCACCAGCGCCATCACGAGGATGTAAAGGATCATCGTAAGCGTTTGCTTATTCATGCGCCGCCACCTCCTCGTCTTCCTCCTTGATGGGACACAGCGCTGCCACAATGGCGGAAGCGATCACGGAGCAGATGATGATGGAAAATCCGCTTCCAACCGAGGAAAAAATGGGAATATAATACAGCGCACAGCTGATGAGGGCGGAGATGAGCGAGGCCAGCGCCACGCCAAGGCTCTTTTTTGCCTCGGGCAATACGATAGCGACAAACATACCGAAGATGGCGATACCGAGCGCACTTTTCAGTGAGTCAGGCAAAAAGCTTCCCGCAAGAGCGCCGAGGACCGTTCCCAGCGACCAGCAAAGATACGGTAAAAGAATGAGTCCGTACATATAGCGCGGGCCGATGTTTCCCTTTTTCGAGCTTGCAACAGCGAATATTTCGTCCGTCATACCAAAGCCGCAGACGGCTCTGTGGAAAAAACGAAAGCTCGAGTCCAGCTTTTGGGAGAGAGAGATACTCATGAGCGAATAGCGGAGATTGATAGTCAGCTGTGTCAGCGCCATCTCGACAAGGCTCCCTGCCGCCAGAATGACACCCACGCCCGCGAGTTGCCCTGCCGAGGTCATATTGGTCAGCGATATGATAATGGCGATCAGCGGCGAAAGTCCACCGGATGCGGCAGCAACGCCAAAGCCGAAGGAAACGGACAGGTAGCCAAGGCCTATGGGGATGCTGTCGGAAATACCGTTGCGAAACGTATAGCTTGAGGATTGATGGGACATGATTCTACTTCCTTGATTCTTAAGGTTCTATCTAAATCATAGCACAAATCAAGTTAAATTGCAACATATTTTCTATTTTTAGAAAAGCAAGGGAGCAGACCGCAACGGTCTGCTCCCAAATGTTATATTAACGGTTTCTGATTGCGTCGATCGGGCGCTTGGCCGCAATGCGACGTACGGGCAAAAAGCTGGAAATGGCCGCAACGGCAACGCTGATGAGCGCGAGCAAGAAAATCTGGCGCAGACCGAAATGAAGGACGGTAATGAGCAGCCCAACCTCATTTCGCACGGCGCGATTAATGAACGCAGTCACTACTCCTGCTCCAATGGCTGCAAGGGAAAAATTAATCATAGCGATGACGAAGGCCTCCGAGAAGAAGATGCGGAAGACATCGTGGCTCCGCGAGCCGATGGCGCGCAGAATACCGATCTCCTGTTTTTTATAGGCAATGCTCGTGCCAATGAAGTTAGCCAGCATGAGCGATGCAAACAAGGCAAAGAAGGCACCGACCCATACGAATACCTTGGATATGACGTCAAGGAGTTCGTCCAGCGCGTCGAGCTCGAAGGTGACAGGGTTGTTCATCGGATAGGTAACGTCAGCATCCTCGGCATAGCAAAATTCTACCAGCGCGCGGATTTCTCCTGCATCCTCGGGCATGGGGGCGACGGCAAAGCGGTAGATCTCGTCGCCACGCTTGGTCATTGCCTGATCGTACAGATCATCGGACACGAAGAAAGCATCCTGAACAGGTGCTTCCCGGGTCGTATTATCCACAACGCCCACGATGCGCCAGCCGTCCTCAAGGATGTGGTCTTCATACTCATCCCACCAAACCGTCTGGAGGTTAAGATCCTCTCCCCGTCCCTCGGCGTTCAGGCGAGCAACATACTCGCGCAGATCCTCGGGGTTGGTAACGACGGCACCGTCAGGGAAAAAGGCAGGCAGCATATTAGAGGAAATGAGTACCTCCTTCTCGCCCAGCGTCTGTTTTTCGCCGTCAAGCCAGATAATATCGTAATCGGACATAAAAGACATGGACAGCACGCGCTCGCAGGACACGTAATAATAGAAATCCTGCTCCTTGTAAAGGCTGAAATCGCCGTACTCGCGCATAAGGATGCCGTTTTTCATCTGATCCGCACGGTAACGGGCGATATACCCACGGCCAACCAAGGCAACAGATGCGTAGCTGTAGTCGCGGGCGCTGGAAAACTCGCTGTATCTTGCCTGGAACAAGATCATATCGGCGGTGTCCAGCGTACCCATATCGGTCGTGTGCAGGTCGATATAGCGAGAAAGATCAAGACCGCTATCGTACACGCCCGTGACGGTATAGGTCACGCCGTTCAACAGCAGCGTCTTGCCAATCATGTCCTCTGCTTTGGTGATCGGCGCATAGGAGTCACCGCTGCTACCGTCCTCGTTGACCTGACGATAACCACCGCGCAGGAAGGTCTCCAGAACGTAAGTGCTGATAGCGATCTCGTCACGACTGCCGTCGGGCAGGCGTCCTGCGACCAGGTCATAGCCCAGCTCCTCAAGGCCCGCCTCGTCCATCTCGGTCATGCCCGTAAAGGTGGAGGCGAACAAATTGACGTAGCTCGTTTGCTTCAGATCCTCGACGGTGGCATCATAATGATCGTAAAAGCTGCCTCCGTAGCCGTACTCGCTATAAAAATCGAGAACGCCGTGGAAGGCAAGGCCCGTGTGCTCGCGCAAGGTAGCAATATCGGCGTCGCTGAGCTTGGTATAGCGGTAATAATCGTCCTCGACCAACACTTGCTTGTCAAGCGAAGCGTAGGTGATACCCGAGTCGGTCAGCGATCTGGTGCAGGTGCGGATATGGTTATACGCCCCGAAGGTATCGGCGAGGCCAAACAGTATAAAGGCAACGCAGGACAGGAAAATCGTGACCGCCAAACGGAATTTCTTATGCTTGAGCGCTCCCGCGCCGATCTTGAAGGCATTGCGCATGGGCAGCTTGGACTTAATACGGCGGAAAGTCGAGCCGTCCTCCGTTTTAATGCTCGAAGTATCGGTCGGACGGGCGACGCGTCCCTTTTTGGGGGCGTTTCCACCCACGACGGGACGAAGCACAACGTCGCTTGCGGCCATTTCCTCCAGATAGCGGTTGATGGCCAGACGGTCCTCCTCGGTCAGACGATAGGTCAAGGGAATCTCAACCGTATTTTCGCCAAAGCGCAGACCGTCGGTGCTCTCCTGCCCGCGAGGACTCTCTTCATCCGTATATTCCACATCGCTGATGACCTTGCCGTCGGCCAGCTCAATGATGCGATCGCCATAGGTTTCAGCAAACTCGCGGTCGTGCGATACGACCAACACAAGCTTGTCAGCCGACAGCCTTTTAAGGGTGTCCAGCACGGCACGTCCCGTGGCCGAGTCCAACGCGCCCGTCGGCTCGTCCGCCATGATGATCTCGGGGTTTTTGATCAGGGCACGGGCGATGGCCACACGCTGCTTCTGACCGCCCGAGAGCTCGTTGGGCTTGCGGTTGCCGTAGCCCTCAAGGTCGACCTCGAGCAGAATTTTATTGACCTCTTCATCCGTGGCACGTCTGCCCTGCAACTCGATCGCAAGAGCGATATTCGCACCGACGGAAAACTCCTCCAGTACGTTGTATTCTTGGAAAATAAAGCCGACGTAGGTATTGCGATAGGTATCGAAATCCTGCTGCTTGAAGTCCTTGCTCGATACGCCGCGAATGATGATATCGCCTTCGTCGTAACGATCCAGACCGCCCAGCAGATTGAGTAACGTCGATTTGCCGCTACCCGATTTACCAAGCAAAAAGACCATGCCTCGCTCGGGCAGCTTGAGCGAAACGTCGTCCAGCGCCCGCACGGGAACACCGCGCTTGGGCTTATATACCTTGCAAAGATTACGTGTTTCCAACATAGAGCTTACCTCCTTAATATCTATACACTATAAGACGGAAAATAAAGCAAAAAGGTTACGTTACTCCTCCGCATTTTCGATTGCCTTGCGAATTATAAAGTCGTTTTGCTCGAGCAAGCGCTCAGCTCTCTCCTCGTCAACGTCGAGAATATCCGATACGATGCGGATCATGCGGCCGCGCAATTTAATATTGCTGGGGCGCAGATTGATCATCAGATTTTCGTACACGTGGCCTTGGCGGATCATGACGCCCGTTGAGATCATGTTGAGGATCATTTTATGCGCGCTTCCCGCCTTCATGCGGGTCGAGCCTGTCACGACCTCAGCCCCCGTGTCGGGGTGAATGCCGATGTCAGCGATCTGCTCGATCTTACAGCCTTCGTTGCAACTCAGCGCAACCGTCAGCGCTCCGACCACCTTTGCATAGCCAAGACCGCCCAGCACGTAGGCAGCACCGCCTGCAGCAGAAATACCGACGACAGCGTCGTTTTCGTTCAGCCCGCGCGCGACAAGATCGGCACGTCCCGCCTCAGCACTATCCTCCGCCCCC
>JAZLDE010000118.1:0-2880 GCA_045614625.1 Eubacteriales bacterium | reverse complement strand
TCGGTTGTCCTTCTTTTGTTTTATTGACAGCCTGTTTATTTCAAGCCTTCCCCTTGAGGGGAAGTTGGCTCGCGAAGCGAGCCGGATGAGGTGTTAATCCGCCGCACGATATCCGCGCACACCGCATCAAATTTCTTGTGTATATCAAGGTTGGTATATCTGACTACCGTAATTCCCAGCTCGCGCAGATATGTGTCCCGTTCTTGATCCTTGAGCCGTTCATTCTCTTCATAATGTTGTTGATCCATCAAGCTCAATGACTAGCCTTGCACACGCACAGTAAAAGTCTACCACATATGGTCCTATCACCTTTTGCCTGTTTATCGTTTGAGGTAGTTGCTTGAGAAAATCATACCAAAGATGCTTTTCTTCCTTGGTCATATTTCTTCGTAGCATCTTGGAAATTCCTGTTAATTTAGGATTGCTCCTTTCGTTCATAAACACCTCATCACCCGCTTGCGCGGGAGCTTCCCCTCAAGGGGAAGCCTTTTTCATAGCAATGCCAAAATCTTTTTAAAATCCTTCACAATCGCAACGTCAAGGTCGTCCTCATTCGCCGCATCCTCGACGTTATACCAGACGGTATCGATCCCTGCCGCGACACCGCCGTGCGCGTCTGTCACGTAGTCGTTACCGACGAACAACAGATCCTCTTTTGTAAGATCAGAATGCCGACGGAAGATATCCGCGATCGCAGCATCGAAAAAGCGAGGACTCGGCTTGCGGACGCCAAATTCGGCACTGGCATAGACTTCTTCGAAATAAGGCAGGATGCCGTGATGCGCCAGATGCCGCTTGGTTGCGCTTGACGTAAAAATAGTATTGGACAAAATATACATCGGGATGCCACGCGCCTTCAGCTCGTCCAGCACGTACCGCACGTCATTCAAAATCCCGCCGCACTGCATAGCACTCATGATGGCGTATTCCAAGTCGTACACGTCCTCGGGCATCGTCTTGCCGAAATGCGAAAACCAAAGCGGCAATTCGTCTTTCACGAAGTACACTTCGCTATGATCAACGTGGCGTTGGTGATACAGCGGCAAAAAGGTGTCCGTATAAGCCTTGAATTCTTCAAACGTGCAAGTGTCCGGAAGATAATGCTCGTGAACGTATGCCACGCCCCGTACGAAATCAAACGACTCGTTTTTCAGCACGGTATCGTACAGATCAAACAAAACCGCCTTTTTCATCCCTTAAACGCTCCTACGCAGTTTTGCGGCTTACCGTTTTGATAGGCTGCCAGATTATCCGCCACAATCTTAACAAGACGGGTACGCGCTTCGATCGATCCCCAGGCAACGTGGGGGGTGATATAGCAATTTTTCGCCGTCAGATAGGGATGATCGTCCCGCATCGGTTCCTCGCAGAGCACGTCAATACCCGCGCCGCGAAGCTTTCCTTCGTTCAAAGCGGCAACGATCGCCTCTTCGTCGGTCACGCCACCGCGTGCGGTATTGATCAGCACCGCCGTCGGCTTCATGAGCGACAGCGTGCGGGCGTTGACCGCCTGCTCCGTTTCGGGCGTCAAGGGACAATGGAGCGAGATATAATCCGACTTTGCAAACAGCGTATCAGCGTCCACGAAGGTGACCTCACCCTCACATCCGCTCGTATGTGAACGTGAGGTAGCGATGACAGTCATGCCAAAGGCCAGCGCGATCTTGGCAACGGCACGGCCAATGGTTCCGTAGCCAAAAATGCCAAGCGTCTTGCCCGACAGCTCGTATACGGGATATTTAAAATAAGAAAACGCCTTGGACTTCACCCAATCGCCCGCGCCCACCGAGGCAGCGTAATCGTCCGCGCGGGTAGCAAAATGAAGCATGAGAGCGATGGTATGCTGGGCGACCGAGTCGGTCGAGTAACCCGGCACGTTGCAAACGACGATGCCCCGCTCGTCGGCCGCCGCGACGTCGATGTTATTGTAGCCCGTGGCAAACAGACCGACGAATTTCAAGTTGGGGCAAGCGTCCATGACCTCGGCCGTGATCTTGGCCTTGTTGACAATGACGGCATCAGCCTCTCCAATAGCGGCCGGCACCTCGGCCGGGGGCAAAAGGTCGAAATAGTGCACTTCACCCACTTGCTCGATGGGGGTGAACATCACGTCCCCGTTGGTTACCGTGCAGCGATCCAATACAGCGATTTTCATGAGAGTACCGTCCTTTTTTCGTGATGATTTATTATAGCACAGTTATTTGTGGTGTTCAATAGGCTGTGAGAGAAAAGTGAAACATCTATGTAAAGCAAGATTTGCGAGACTTCTCACAAGGATGTTTAACAAACTGTAGGGACCGGCGTCCTCGACGGTCCGCGATGCACAAATTTCGGCAGAGAGATTGTTTTCTCTGCCGATTTGTGATATAATGGGGCTAACGAAAAGCATCTCCCTTTGGGAGAGGTGGCGGCGTAGCCGACGGAGAGGGCAAATGGTCGCAATGATGCCCCCTCTCACCCGACTCCGTCGGGAGCTCTCCCAAAGAGAGAGCCTTGGGATGCGCTCAACAATAGGGGCATGGGCTTTGCCCGAAGCCCGCGTTGCTTGCAACGCTGTAATACAAAGGCGAAACTGGCGATAAAGCAATACGATAAACAAGAGTTTGACGAAGAACTATCGCGAGAATAAAAGAAGGAGTTTGGTACTATATGTGGAATGAAATAAAAAATGAAATTGATATAGAAGACTTGATGAACGAATATAGCGGCTTTCACGATAGCTGTATAGTATCAATAAACTATCATAGCGGAGCATTTGTTGATGATGAGGGTGCTATGGTAAATGGCGGATTGCTTGAGCATAGCATTGAAATGATATTACATAGTCAGTGTAATAAACCTATTGAACTGCGTTTTACAGGAGTAAGAAAATGTAATATT
>JAZLDE010000117.1:0-7044 GCA_045614625.1 Eubacteriales bacterium | reverse complement strand
GGTCTTGCGCTGGGATGTTACTTTATGAATCTGATGGCTAATTTGTCCGAGGAGATGAAATTTCTCAAGTTCATCACGCCCTACGGTTACGCAGATTCTGCGCAGATCGCAAGCGAAGGAAGCATCCAGATCAAATATCTGGCGATCGGTCTGGCCGTTATGGTTGCAAGCATCGCGCTGGCCTACAAAAAATACACATCCAAGGATATCGCATAATACAAAAAGACGAACGAGTGAGAAAATCACTCGTTCGCCTTTTTTCTATCGTTTCTTTTTTTGAACAGCGGCTCGTCCTTGGCACACAGCCATGCGCCGACAGCCATAATAGCAAGGGCGATAAAATACGTATATTGCGGCAACTGACCGAAAACGATCAGCGAGAGCAATGCTCCGATAAAAGGCGCGACGGCGTAATAGGCGCTGGTCCGCGCCGCACCGAGCAGACGCTGGGCATGGACGTAAAAGAAGATACTCAGCCCATACGCAACGAAGCCAACCGCCAGCACGGCAATCACGCTCCAAAGCACCCCGATCTGCTCTCCAAGGCATAGGCCGATGAGAATTGAGCCCAGACCCGAGAAAATGCCCTTGAGCAGAACAATAAGCAAAGGATCCTTGTCCGAGAGGCGACGGGTGCAGTTGTTTTCCACGCCCCAGCAAACACCGGCAAGGAGAACGAACAGCGAGCCGACCGAAAAATCAAGGCTGGCCATATCCTCAAAGGACAACAACGCGCAGGACAGCGTCACACACAAAATGCCCAGCCAAAGGCGGGGGCTGATGCGCTCCTTGAACACCATCAGTGCGATTAACGCTGTGGCGACGATCTCAAAGTTGTTAAGCAGCGAGGCGTTGGCCGCTGTGGTGTGGGAGAGCCCCAACAACAAGAAGATGGGGGCGGCGATGTCCAGCACGATCATGGCGATCGTGTAGGGCAGATCCCCCTTCGTCAGCGCTTGCTCTGCCAATGCACTTCCCTTCACCTTGCGCGCAAGGGCAATCACGCCCATGCCCAAGCCCGCACCGACGTACAAAAAGCCTGCCATCAGTGTCGGCGGCATAAAATCAAGCAACAGCTTGGACAGCGGCGAATTCACGGCATACAGTGCCGCGGCTAAAACAGCGAGAAAAATACCTCGATTTGCGTTCCGTTTCATAGCGATCAAACTCATCTTTCGATCATTTTGCTGATATTATATCATACGCTGCATAAGATTGCAATATCGATTTGGGTATAAAAGAGCGATCGTATATTGAATTTGTTTGTATGTTATGATATAATAAACCATATTCATTTTAGGAAGGAGAGCGCTCATGAAAAAAAAGCTGACCATTGGTATCCTCGCCCACGTGGACGCGGGCAAGACGACGCTCTCCGAGGCGCTGCTCTATCGCTCGGGCGTGATCCGCACGCTCGGTCGCGTCGATCATAAAAACACCTATCTTGACACCTTTTCGGTCGAACGTGAGCGCGGCATCACCATTTTCTCCAAGCAAGCACGCTTTTCAAGCGAAACTTGCGATTTCATTCTGCTGGACACCCCGGGGCACGTGGATTTCTCGGCCGAAACCGAGCGCACGCTGTCCTTGCTTGATTACGCCATTTTGGTCGTCAGCGCCCCCGACGGTGTACAAAATCACACCCGAACGCTTTGGAATCTATTGGACCTTTACAGTGTTCCCACCTTCATTTTCGTCAACAAAACGGATATTTGCATCAAGCTGCAGGAAGACATCGAAGCCGAGCTGATCCGGGCTCTCTCGCCGCTTTGCACGGCCTTCTGGTCGACGCAGAGCAAGGCCGAGCTGGACGAACGATTGGCTCTTAAGCAGGAGGAGTTTCTCGAAAGCTTTCTCGCGGGTGAGCCGATCGACGAAGGCGACATCGCCGCCCGCGTCAGTGAGCGCGCTCTGTTCCCTGTTCTATTTGGCTCGGCGCTTAAAATGGAGGGCGTCGACTTTTTGCTCGATACGCTGGATCGCTACACCTTATCTCCCGTCTACGAGGAGGGCGCGTTTGGCGCCAAAGTCTACAAAATCGCCCATGCCGCGACCACCCGCCTGACCTACATGAAGATCACGCGCGGCACACTTTCCCCTCGCGACGAGCTGTGCTATCTGTCCGCTGACGGGCAGAAGATTACCGAAAAGGTCAGCCAGCTCCGTCTGTATTCAGGCGATAAGTTTGATCAAGTAGACCGTGTATCCGCGGGAGAGATTTGCGCCGTCATCGGACTGTCCGCCACCTACGTTGGACAAGGACTGGGACTTGAGAGCGATGGCGGCCATCCCGTGCTTGAGCCCGTGCTCTCCTACCGCATCGCCCTGCCCCCCGAATGCTCCCCCGTCGTTTATCTGCCCAAGCTCAAGCAGCTTGAGGAGGAGGATCCCTCGCTTCATCTGTGCTGGAACGAGGAGCTTCAACAGATCGAGGCGCGGTTGATGGGCGACATTCAGATCGATCTGCTCGCTCGCATGATCAAGGACCGATTCGGCATCGAATGCACTTTTGATGCGGGCAAAATTCTATACAAGGAAAAAATCGCCGCCAAGACGATCGGCATCGGGCATTTCGAGCCGCTTCGCCACTACGCTGAGGTACAGCTGCTCATGGAGCCGGGGCCGCGCGGCACGGGGCTGATCTTTGATTGCCGTGTGCCCGAAAACACGCTCGATACCAACTGGCAACGCCTCATCCTCTCGCACCTATACGAAAAGGACCATCGCGGCACGCTCATCGGCGCAACGCTGACCGACACCAAAATCACGCTGGTCGCGGGCAAAGCGCATCTCAAGCACACCGAGGGCGGAGATTTCCGTCAGGCGACCCTGCGCGCCGTCCGCCATGGATTGATGAAAGCAGGCTGCACCTTGCTTGAACCCTATTACAAGTTCCGCCTGGAGGTCCCGAGTACTCAGGTCGGACGCGCCATGTCCGATCTACAGATGCGCAGCGCGGACTTTGCGCTGGAATCATCCGACGACACGACCACCGTTATTTGCGGTCGCGGTCCCGCCGCCGAGCTGCACGACTACACCCGCGAGCTGATCTCCTACACGCGTGGCGAAGGACGGCTGTTCTGCACGTCGGACGGTTACGATCCCTGTCACAATCAAGAGGAGGTCGTTGCCGCATCCGCTTACGATCCCGAAGCGGATATGGAAAATACACCGCACTCCGTCTTTTGCGCGCACGGTGCAGGCTTTGTCGTGCCCTGGAATGAGGTCGATCAGTACAAGCATCTGGACGCGACGGCCGCGCTGACCGCACCCGCCGACGCCATGCTGCCGCGCGCGGCACATATTGCCAAGCAGTATCAGCTTAGCGACGACGACCTTGAGGCTATTATGCTGCGCGAGTTTGGCCCCATCCGCCGCAAACGCTACAGCGAGCCCAAGCTCACGCTGGCAACGAACACACAAAAGAAAGCAAGCAAAAAGCCCGCCCCGCCCCAGCGCCATATGCACATCATCGACGGCTACAACGTCATCTACTCCTGGGATACCTTAAAGGAGCTCTCCGAGTTCAATCTCGAAAAAGCGCGGCAGACGCTGATCGACATTCTGATCAATTTTGTCGCCTTCACCAAGACCGAGGTAACGCTGGTATTCGACGCATATCTGGTCAAGGACGGCACGGGTTCGGAGCTGACCGAGGGCGGCGTTCACGTCGTCTATACCAAGGAAAACCAAACCGCCGATGCTTATATTGAGCAAATGATGCACGATCTCGGCCCCAACTACCACATCAAGGTGGTCACGGGTGACCGCTTGCTTCAGTTCTCCGCCGTTCACTCGGGCATTTCGCGCATGACGGCCAAAGAATTTGAGGACGAGGTCACTGTCGTCGGCAATGAGATCACCGAATTTATCCGCAAGCTATCCCAATCCCAACAATAAAGCAAGACCAACGAACGCAAGGTGATCCTTCGACCGTTGGTCTTTTTCTTTATAATAATTCAAAATGCTTTTTATGGCTCTCCAGCACTCCATGCGCGCGTAATCGGCTGATCTCGGCCGACAGACCGCTGCGATCGACTTCCAGATAGTCAGCCAGCTCCTGGCGATCAAAGGGAATGTCAAAGACGTTACTCCCTGCCCGTCTGGCCTCCAGCATCAGATAGGCCATGAGCTTGTCTTTTGTCGTTCGCTTGGCAATGATCTCCAGCTTTTGATGGAACAAAATGGACTTTTGAGCCAGATCCTTCATCAAATTGAAAATAAGCTGCTGATGAAAGCCGCAATTGTTCGAGCAGGTGTGAAGAATGTGGGTGCTGTCAATGAGCATGATCTCGCTGGGCTCGCCTGCAATCACGGACACAGGCAAGGCGGACATCTCAGCGCAGGCGAAGGCCTCGGCAAACACCTGCGACTGCTCGACGTTGCCGAGAATGCTCCGATTGCCGTAATAATCCATCTGAATGATCTGCACCGAGCCCGAGAGCACGATGCCGATGTACCTTGCCACGTTGCCCTCAGCCATGACGGTGTACTTTTTGTCAAAAAATTCGATCTTCGCCTCAAGGCAATGCAGCATGCGCAAGAGGTCCTCCTCCGCAATACGATCAAATAGCGGACAGTTTTTTAAAATTCCCAAATATTTTTTCAAAAATTTTCTCCTTTTGTTGAAAATTCAACAGACTTAATGCCTTTATTATAGTACAATAGGGTCACAAAAGCAAGAGAAATTCAACAAATTTTCGCTTGGAGGAACGTATGGTCAGAAAAATCATCAAAATAGACAGAGAAAAATGCAACGGATGTGGCGCCTGCGCGGCGGCCTGCCATGAGGGCGCGATCGAGATGGTCGACGGCAAAGCGTTACTCACCCGCGAGGACTACTGTGACGGTTTGGGCGATTGCCTGCCCGCCTGTCCGACGGGGGCGATCACCTTTGAGGAGCGCGAGGCTCCCGTTTATGACGAGAACGCGGTGCGCCTGGCTAAAATGAAAAAGCAGGGGGGCAAGCTTCCCTGCAGTTGTCCGGGTACGCAATCCAAAACCATCCGCCACGACGCAGCCGCAACAGTATGCAAGCCACAGAGCATGACGAGTCAGCTTGCCCAATGGCCCTGCCAGATCAAGCTCGTGCCCGTTCACGCTCCCTATTTTGACGGTGCCAATCTGCTCATCGCTGCTGACTGTACCGCCTACGCCTACGGCAATTTCCATAACGAGTTCATCCGTAATCGCATCACGCTGATCGGCTGTCCCAAGCTGGACGAGGGAGACTACGCCGAAAAGCTGACCCGTATCATTGCAGAGAATGATATCAAGAGCGTAACTGTCGTTCGCATGGAGGTTCCTTGTTGCGGTGGCATCGAAAGCGCGGTCAAGCGGGCCTTACAGGCCAGCGGCAAGTTCATCCCCTGGCAGGTCGTCACCATCTCCACCGACGGCCGAATTCTGGATTAAATTTCCAAAAACCCGCTTGAAAATCATTCAAAGTATGTTATAATAATAGTATCAAAAACAAACAGAGGTATTCAGATATGATCATCACAAACGACATTAAGTATATCGGTGTCAACGACCACACCATCGACCTGTTTGAAGGCCAGTACGTCGTGCCCAACGGCATGGCTTACAACTCATACGCCATCATGGATGAGAAGATCGCCATCATGGATACGGTCGACGTCAACTTCACCCATGAGTGGCTGGACAACATTCAGAACACGTTGGGCAATCGTACCCCCGACTATCTCATCGTTCAGCACATGGAGCCCGATCATTCGGCCAACATCGTCAATTTCATTAAAGCGTATCCCTCGGCGACCATCGTTTCGTCAGCCAAGGCGTTTACCATGATGAAAAATTTCTTCGGCAACGATTTTTCGGACAATCGCATCGTCGTCGGTGAGGGCGATACCCTCTCACTCGGCAAGCATATGCTGACCTTTGTTACCGCCCCCATGGTGCACTGGCCTGAGGTCATCGTCACCTACGACAGCTACGATAAGGTACTGTTCTCGGCGGACGGCTTCGGCAAGTTCGGCGCGCTCGACGCCCCGGAGGACTGGGCCTGCGAGGCTCGCCGCTACTACTTCGGCATCGTCGGCAAGTACGGCGCGCAGGTGCAAAACCTGCTCAAAAAGGCGGCAGGACTTGACATCGAGATCATCTGCCCCTTGCACGGTCCCGTGCTGAACGAAAATCTCGGCTATTATCTGAACCTTTACAATACCTGGTCGAGCTATCAGACCGAGGAGGAAGGCATCGTCATCGCCTACACCTCGGTCTACGGCAACACCAAAAAAGCGGTCATGCAGCTGGCAGAAAAGCTCAAGGCCAACGGCTGTCCCAAGGTCGTCGTCAACGATCTGGCCCGCTGTGATATGGCCGAGGCCGTCGAGGACGCCTTCCGCTACAGCAAACTGGTGCTGGCCACCACGACCTACAACGCCGATATCTTCCCCTTCATGAAGGAATTCATCCACCATCTGACCGAGCGCAACTACAGCAACCGCACCGTCGCGCTGATCGAAAACGGTAGCTGGGCCCCTATGGCTGCCAAGGTCATGAAAGGCATGCTGGAGGGCAGTAAAAATCTGACCTTTGCCGAGACCACGGTCAAGATCCTATCCGCGCTGAACGAGGACAGCACTGCTCAGCTCAACGCACTATCCGACGAGTTGTGCCGCGAGTATCTGGCGCAGCAGGATGCGACTGCCAACAAGAACGATCTGAGCGCGCTGTTCAACATCGGCTACGGTCTGTACGTCATCACCTCGAACGACGGAAAAAAGGACAACGGGCTGATCGTCAACACCGTCACTCAGGTGACCAATACCCCCAACCGCATCGCCGTTACCATCAACAAGGTCAACTATTCCCACCACGTTATCAAGCAGACGGGCAAAATGAATATCAACTGCCTGACGGTGGACGCTCCCTTTAAAGTGTTTGAGACCTTCGGCTTCCAGAGCGGACGCAACGTGGATAAGTTTGCCGACTGCACGCCGCTTCGCTCGGACAACGGCCTGGTCTTCCTGCCTCGCTATATCAACTCGTTTATGTCGCTCAAGGTCGAGCAGTATGTTG
>JAZLDE010000116.1:0-30128 GCA_045614625.1 Eubacteriales bacterium | reverse complement strand
GATCAAATCGACCACGCAGGGGCTGGAGGTCAACAGCCGCGGCGGTATTATCGTAAACGAGGACGGCCTGACCTCGCGAAGCGCTGTGTACGCGGGTGGCGATGCCGTCACGGGCGCGGCCACCGTCATCTCGGCCATGGGCGCGGGCAAGACCGCGGCACGGGCGATCGATGAGTATTTGAACCACTAAATATAAAATAAAAGCAAGAGGACTTTTCAAAGCCCTCTTGTTTTTGTGTGATGGGATACCTTGACAACGCTCGGGAAAATATAGTATAATATATCCGCAGGCAAGTTGGTCTGCTTATTCTTTGTTATTTTTGCAGAAAGGACAATAAAATTCCTATGCGCAAAACGAAAATCGTATGTACGCTTGGCCCTGCGAGTGAGAGCGAGGAGGTCATCCGCGGTCTGTGTCTGGCCGGCATGAACGTGGCGAGAATGAACTTCTCCCACAATACCCACGAGGATCATAAAAGACGAATGGATCTGGTCAAAAAGGTCAGACGAGAGCTTGAGATGCCCATTGCCATCATGCTGGACACCAAAGGCCCTGAATATCGAATCAAAACCTTTGAGAAGGGAAGTGTGACGCTGTGCGACGGTGACACCTTCACCTTTACAACCGAGGATGTGATGGGCAACGAGCATATCGTTTCGGTCAGTTATCCCAAATTGTCCGACGAACTGTCAGTGGGCGATACCATTCTGCTCAACAACGGTCTGCTTTGCTTCCGTGTTGTCAAGATCGAAAAGCCCAACATTGTATGTGACGTCGTCATTGGCGGTGTGCTGTCCGACCGCAAGAGCATGAGCTTCCCGGGCAAGGTCATGAAGCAACCGTATCTGTCCGAGCAGGACAAATGCGACATTCGCTTTGGTGTGGAAAACGGCGTCGACTATATTGCCTGCTCGTTCGTTTCCACCCGTCAGGACCTGATCGACGTGCACAACTATCTGAAGGAGCTGGGCGCGGACGACATCGAGCTGATCGCCAAGATTGAAAACCAGTCGGGCGTCGATCATATTGAGGAAATCTGCGAATGCTGTGACGGCATCATGGTCGCACGCGGAGACATGGGCGTGGAGATTCCCTTCGAGCATCTGCCCGCCATTCAGAAAAAGCTGATCACCAAGTGCCGTCTTCTCGGCAAGCGTGTCATCACCGCCACCGAAATGCTGGAGTCGATGATCTCCAATCCCCGCCCCACCCGTGCCGAGATTTCGGACATCGCTAACGCTGTGTACGACGGTACCAGCGCCATCATGCTGTCGGGCGAAACTGCGGCGGGTAAGTATCCCGTTCAGGCGGTTGCTACCATGGCCAAGATCGCAGAGACGACCGAGTCCAATACCAACTACAAAAAGCGTTTTTACAATGCCGAGTTCCATATTCGCAACATGGTCGATGCCATTTCACACTCGACCTGCGGTATGTCCATCGATATTGACGCCAAGGCCATTGTCGCCTGCTCGCTGTCGGGCAAAACGGCGCGCATGGTCTCCCGTTTCCGCTCTCCCGTACCCATCATTGGTCTGACGACCAATGAGCGCACCTGGCGCAAGCTGGCGCTTTCCTGGGGTGTCATTCCCGCTATGTGCGAGACCTTCACCTCGACCGATGTGCTGTTCTATACCGCCAAAAAAATTGCCATCAAGACGCTGTCCTTACAGCAGGGCGACCGCATCGTCATCACGGGCGGTGCCGTTACGGGCAGCTCGGGCAACACCAACCTAATCAAAATCGAGGAGATCTGAATGATAAAAGCATCCGTTTGCAAAATGTGAGCGGATGCTTGTTTTAATTTGGACAGCTTATGCGATGCCCGCTTTCTTCTTGAGGACTTTAGCACTAAATAAATCAAAGCATTTTCATTATGTGAACGATTTTTTGTATTTGAGCGGGGTGACTTCGGTTGCTCCTCTTTGTTGTTTTGAAGCACACGATATGTAGCACAAAAATTCACAATTTTATCATTGAAATTATCGGCGCGAAATAGTATACTATTTTGTGGTTTGAACTTTTGGTTGCGCCGCGTGCGTGGCGCAGTGTTTCTTTCGGATGCGTTTGAATATTGATCGCGGTATCAAGGAGAAAATGAAAATCGGAGGCGTGTGCATGACGGATAAAAAAGAATTACTTGGAACGGCACCCGTTGGTAAACTGCTGTTTCAATTGGCGATCCCTACGGTGATTGCGCAGTTGATCAATATGCTGTATAACATTGTGGACCGCATCTACATCGGGCATATTCCCGAGGTCGGTGATCTGGCGCTGACGGGCGTCGGTATTTGCATGCCCGTAATCATGATCGTCTCTGCTTTTGCTGCGCTGATCAGCTCGGGCGGTGCGCCCCGCGCGTCCATATTTATGGGAAAACAGGACAATGAAAGTGCCGAGAAAACGCTGGGCGGCTGCTTTGGTTTACAGCTTGTGATTTCCGCAATTTTAACAACGGTATTGCTCATTTGGAACCGGGATTTTCTTTTGGCGTTTGGGGCCAGTGAAAACACGATCGAATACGCGGTCGACTACATGAGCGTTTACGCCATCGGCACGCTGTTCGTGCAGTTGACGCTCGGCATGAACGCTTTTATAACGGCGCAGGGATTTACCAAGATTTCCATGCTTTCTGTGATCGTCGGTGCCGTGGCCAACATTATTCTGGACCCCATTTTTATCTACGGCCTTGATATGGGTGTGAGCGGTGCGGCTTGGGCGACCATTATTTCGCAGGCGCTCTCCTGCGCATGGGTTATTTCTTTCCTTTGCAGTAAGCGCAGTCTTTTAAAGCTCAGACCGAAGAATTTTATCGCTTCACCGAAAATCGTATTACCTTGCATCGCGCTTGGTACGGCGAGCTTCATTATGCAAGCGAGCGAGAGCGTGATTTCGGTCTGCTTCAATTCATCGCTTCTGGGCTACGGTGGCGATATTGCCGTTGGCGCGATGACCATTCTGACCAGTGTGATGCAGTTTGCCATGCTGCCGCCCCAAGGAATTGCGCAGGGCGCTCAGCCGATCTTAAGCTATAATTACGGTGCTAAAAATGCAGATCGCGTCAAGCAAACGTATCGAATCCTGCTTAAAACCTGCTTGATCTATTCCGTGACCATCTGGGCGCTGGTCATGCTGTTCCCGCGTGTGTTCGTTGCGCTCTTCAACTCCAAACCCGAGCTGGTCACCTTTGCATCAAGTGCCCTTCGCATCTACTTTGCAGGCATGGTGCTGTTCGGTATTCAGATCGCTTGCCAGATGACCTTCGTTTCTCTTGGCAGGGCGCTTTCCTCCGTGACTGTGGCAGTTGTGCGAAAGTTCGTGCTTTTGCTGCCGCTGATCTACATCATGCCGCACATGGTCAGCGATCCGACCGTTGGTGTTTATCTGGCAGAGCCGATCGCTGACGTGATCGCGGTGACCTTTACGGCTATCCTGTTTGCCTTCCAATTCAAAAAGGCACTCAAAAAAATCGAACTTCAAATGATGGAATAATACATGAGAAAAAAGTTATCAAAAATTTCATTTTCACATTATATCAAGCTCGTATTGCGATCGCTTTTGTTTCTGGCGGTCCTGGTGACGTATCTGTTGGATAAGACCGAAATATTGACCTACCACGCGATTCTTCCCATGATCGTCTGGGGCTTTTTCGTCGTCGAAATGCTGCTTCGCTTTTTTCCGTCGAGGCTGGAAAGCATGGGCTGTCAAAAGCAATTTGCGAGAAACTACGAGCCGATTGGAAAGGACATCGCTCCCACCAATCAATCTTGGCGTCAAACGGCACTTGTCACCGCTGTGTGGCTTGCTCTCAACGCTCTCATCGGTGCGCTGTATTTTGCAGGGCTGTTTGATCGGGGCGTGTTGATCCTGATCGCCATCGCGTATTCTGTTTGCGATATTATCTGCATTTTGTTTTTCTGTCCCTTCCAAACCTGGTTTATGAAAAATCGCTGTTGTGCCACTTGCCGCATATATAACTGGGATTTTGCGATGATGTTTACGCCGCTTGTATTCATCCCCAG
This sequence comes from Eubacteriales bacterium, assembly GCA_045614625.1. GTDB lineage: Bacteria > Bacillota > Clostridia > Oscillospirales > CAG-272 > SIG644. Next base: position 26,105 of record JAZLDE010000116.1, on the reverse strand, counting down.
CCTATATACCTACAGTCTACTGGGTGGCGCGCTGATTTTGCTTTTGCGATGGGAGATTGCCTACCGCCGACACCCCGAGCGGTTTTCGACGGCGACCAACAAGTGCCTTGATTGTTCGCGGTGCGAGGAAAAGCTTTGCAGCCATAAAAAGCAACTCAAGGGCTTTCTTAAAAAGAACAAATCGAGATTTTTTTCGTTTCGGGAGAGCAATCGATAGAATGAAAAACGGTACGGCCCACAGACGAAGCGTCTGTGGGCTTGCTCTTTTGCATCCGTGCAGGATCTGCATACAATTATTTTATATGCAGCATCAAAAAAATATATATTTCTTGCGGCGGAACGAGCATTTGCTGCAGCTCCGCGTGCAAGCCCCCGACGGATTTCCTTGTTGATGTGGGTAAAAAAATGCCAATGCTAAACCGCGGGCAATTGCAGACGATTGATTGATGGGAGCGAAAAACTCTTTTGTTTGCCGAAAAAATCAGGCATTTTTAGTTGTAGTGGCGAAGGGGATTTGCCATGCCGTGCCAAGGAGAGAAGGGGAATGTCATCAGTGTCAAGATCGAGCGATGCCGATATGCTTGGGGTTGGATCAAGGGCGAGGAGGCGTAACGTCTGCGAATTGGCGATACTTGACAATCTTGTGTCATTATGCTAAAATACGATTGTTCCAAGGGTGTATTTTGTGAGTGTCCTGACAGGCCAATGTGCGCTTGCGAGCAGGAAACGAGCTGTGATACAGCCGATAGTTTAATTGATAAAAGAGGAAACGTATGAAAAAGCTCATCTTGATTGCCATTTTTACCCTGGTACTTCTTATGTGCGGATGCGAAGATCGTCCGCAGGAGCAGGGGCATAAGCATGAATACAACTTGACCGTGACGGAGCCCACGTGTACGCAGGACGGTTACACGGACTACGTTTGTTCCTGCGGACACAGCTACCGCAAGGACAAGGCGGCGGTCGGTCACAAGGAAGAGATCCTGCCGGCCGTAAAGGCAAGCTGCGAGGCTGACGGCGCAACCGAGGGCAAAGTGTGCTCGGCTTGCGGCGAGGTGTTGGTCGAGCAGGAGGTCGTTCCCGCAACGGGGCATCACTTTGGTGAGTGGGTCGTCATAAAGGATTCGACCACGACCGAAAAGGGAAGCAAGGAGAGAGTGTGCACCGATTGTCCCTCGAAAGAGATCAAAGAAATTCCTCTCAAGGACGATCCGACCGTTACCGAATATAACGTCGTATATGATCTGAACGGCGGTAACTTCGTCGGCGGATACACATCAACGGCACAAATCGGTGAAGCATTCCTCGCGGATTTTAATCGTTACGGTGACGGAAGCTCCGTTGGTAAGGAGAATTTCCAAAGCGACAGCCATCCGTGTGTCAAGACCTCCTTGGCTAACCCCGAAATGCTGGCCAAATGGAATTGGCTGTGGAGATATATGCTATCCCACCTGAAGGAGATCAACGCAGGAAAATCGGATGCCTATATCACGGATACCTATCCTATTCTGGAGCGCATGATCAACGGTGATACCAAAGCCATTGGCGAGAGTGCCAACGCGAGAACCTCGATTCGAAGCTATCTCCATGGACTCTTGAACTCCATGAAGGGCTGTGGCGATATCAACCCCGACTTTGCTCGCTTTTCTCCTGATTTTTCCTCGAGAGAGGAGCAAGAAGAGCTTTTGAAGCATCAGTATAATCTGAGCGCCACCCTTGCCAAGGGCGAAAAGCTACTCGTGCCGATCAAAGAGGGCTACCGCTTTGTCGGTTGGGAAAACAAGTACGACGAAATCGTGACCGAGGCGGTATGCAGCGGCACGTTGATTGCCGTTTGGGAGGAGCTGTACCCCGTTGAGAAGATCGAGATCACGAACAAGGTAACGGAGCTTTCGATCGGCGAGACGTACCAGTTGAAGTGGAAGATCCTTCCCGGCAACGCCGGAGAGCAACGCGTGGAGTTTGAATCCTCGGATCCTACCGTTGCAAGCGTTGATCAAAACGGGGTGATCACGGCTCACAAGTACGGCGAGGTAACAATCAAGATGATTTCCTTGTCCAAGCATGGCCATATCGATACGATGAAGGTAAAGATTTTGTCTCCCGAATATTTTAACATCAGCTACGAAACGGAATCTTACGTCGTTGTCGGCGATAAGATCAAGCTGAACGCTACGTACGTCAACAGAAAAAATGAGATCTGCGACGTGAGTTGGAGCTCCTTGGACGAGTCGCTTGCGACGGTGGACGCCAACGGAACGGTGACCGGCCTTGCTGCCGGCGTTGCGACGATCAGAGCAACCGTCAAGGGCAACGAAAGTAAATATCAAGATTTCGTCGTTACCGTTTTGACAGAGGAGATGAACGACGCGCTGAGTCTGGTTCTGCGTGCGCACGAGAGTAATGTGTTTGTACGTTACAACCTGGGCATCGGTGCAGGAACGCCCAGCTATTATTCCGACATTTTTGGCAGTGTGAGCAAGCTGCTGTACAATCATGAATTGACCATCGACTATAAATACAACCAAAAAACAAACGACAAATACGGTAGCGACCTACCCGGCAGAATCATGGAGAGCATCGAGTTCATTACCGTGCACTATACGGGCGCTTTCGGCCCCGGCGCTGACGCAGAGGCACATGGTGAGTGGTTCTCGCAGCCGAAGTCCGAGAATAATACCTCCATCCATTACTCCACCGGAAACGATGGTATCTACAAGGGCTTGGATGAGCAATACCGCGCCGCTCACGCCGGAGACGACGGATCACGTAATACCGTTTCCAAGTTCTCTTGGATTGACACTCCCGTAGAGGTGTTGGATACCGACCCCGAATTTCCGATCGTTACCATCACCAAGAATGCAACATTTGCCATCAACGGAAGAGATACAGGCGTCAAGGTCCCCGTAGAAACCAAGTACGGTCGCGGCTACGTGACCGATACGAAGTGGCTCAACGATCAGGGCATCGGCGTTAACGTCAAGGACGGAATGTATCAGATCGGTACCTCCTGGTGGTGCTATACTCAGGTGGGCGAGGGACGCATTTGCTCCAACGGCGGTAACCGCAACTCCATCGGTATCGAATCTGCCGTAAACAAGGGCTCGGATCTTTGGTACACCTGGCAGATCACCGCACAGCTGGTAGCGGATATCATGCTGCGCCAGGATCTGGATATTACCCGAGTCAAGGGTCACCACTTCTTCAGCGCCAAGGATTGCCCTCAACCCATGCTGGAAAATGATTTGGAGATCTGGTGGGAGTTTATCGAGCTTGTCAGATGTGAGTATGAGAAGATCACTGAGTGCGATGAGTACGAGTTCTTGTTTGAATGTGACAGCGAACTGATAGGCGAGAACGGAAGAGTCGTAGAGCAGTCCAACCACTCGCAGGTCGTGACCTATCAGGTGACGGTCATCAAGGATGGTAAGCAGCAAACGATCACGCTGGCATCTATCATTGAAGGCGCTTACAATCGCTAAGCTTTGCCAACATACGGCTACACGCCATTGAACTATTTGTTATGAACAACCAAAGGAGGCTTTTATGCTAGAATCTGTTCTGACTTCATCCCTTGAAAAAGGCTTCGTTGATCAGACCCCAGCCGATTTTTCTCCTTATACGTCGGCAATTATGCTGAAAAATCAGCATCTTTCCTGCCAGCTGATGCTGCGCGTACCCGCCGATGAAAAGGGAATGCGCGTGGCGCTGACGCTTGGCGGCTCTGCCGCGCCCTATGCCAAGTGGTATAACGTGCGCCAGATCCCCGTGCTGTTTCCCACCTATGGTCCCGAAAGCATCGACGACAACTACCTGCGTAAAACCCCCGGGTTGTATCCCGATCTGCTGGAGCCTCCTCATTACCGTGGTCGTATCCAACTGGTTAGCGGTCTTTTGCAGGGCGTTTGGATTACCATCGCGCCCGAGGGAAAGCTCGAGGCGGGCGAGCATACGCTGACCGTTCGCATCACCAACGATAAGGACGAAGAGTTGGCTCTTCACACATTGAAACTGCAGGTGATCGATGCGTCGCTTCCCGATCACGGCATGATGCTGACCCAGTGGTTCCATTGCGACTGCTTGGCTTCGTTCTATCGGGTGCCCGTTTTCTCGGAGCGCCATTGGGAGATCATCGGCAACTATTTGCGTACAGCGGTCGAGTACGGCCAGAATATGATCCTGACCCCCTTGTTCACCCCTCCGCTTGACACCGAGGTCGGTGGCGAGAGATTGACCGTTCAGCTCGTGGACGTTACCCTCAATGCCGACGGTAGCTACACCTTCGGCTATGATAAGCTGGACCGCTGGGTGGCGCTGTGCCATACGTGCGGTATGCGCTATTTTGAAATGTCTCATCTGTTCACCCAGTGGGGGGCGGCACACGCGCCCAAAATTGTAGCATGGATAAACGGGGAAGAGAAGCGCATCTTCGGCTGGGATACCGATGCCGCAGGCGAGGAATATGCCGCTTTCTTAAAGGCATTTCTCCCTTCGCTCATTGAGCACTTAAAGGAACTCGGTATTGATAAAAATTGCAAATTCCATCTTTCAGACGAGCCGCACGGTGGCTGTGTCGAGCAATACCGTCATGCCAAAGCAGTTGTATCCGAGGCGCTGAACGGCTACGATATCATGGATGCGCTGTCCTCCTTTGATTTTTATCGTGACGGTCTGGTCAGCCTGCCCATCCCCGGCAACGATCACATCGCTCCCTTTCTTGAGGCCGGCGTCGAGGGGCTTTGGACCTACTACTGCTGTGTGCAGGGCAAGGGCGTCAGCAATCGCTTCATTGCCATGCCCTCTTGGCGCAACCGTGCGCTGGGTATGCAGTGCTTCAAGTACGATATCGCAGGATTTCTGCATTGGGGCTTCAACTTCTACAACAATATGTACTCGGTTGACGCCATCAATCCCTATCTCGATACCGAGGGCGAACATCAGGTTCCTGCCGGTGACTCCTTCGTGGTCTATCCTGCGCCCGACGGCACGACGCTACCCTCGATCCGCCTGATGGCCTTCCGCGAAGGTCTTGAGGACCTCGCCGCTATGAAGCTGTGCGCCGAAAAGTGTGGTAAGGAGGCGGTAGTCAATGCCATGGAGGCCGTATTCGGTGACATCTGCTTTGACCGATGCCCCACGACAGCCGAGCAAATGTTGTCCGTCCGTGCCGCAGTTGACGCGATGCTTCAATCCGCATACAACGAGGATTGATCGATCCCCATAAATATAGAAAACCGTCGGTTTGCGCCGACGGTTTTCTCATTACATATATTATTTGGGTGCTTCATCCCACGTGTATTGACGAACTTGGCCGTCGCCGAAGAATTGCTCGGGCACCATGCGCTCCTGCCAGTCCAGCGGCTCAAGGTCGCTTCCCGGGCGCGTGATCCGACGGAACATATCCATCAGCCGCGCTTCGTCCTCGTCGCTCAAAATGCCGGGCGCCGCGGAAATAAAGAAAGCGGAATCGCTCATGCTGAGTAGTTCGGAAAATTGCAAATTCAGATCGACGGGCACGCGATCCGTAAAGGCAGCACAGTCGGCGTCCGTCATAAAGAAGGCCTTGTTCTGATAGGTTCGGAAGGCTAGCGTGTTAATGCCGTAGTCGCGCGTGATCTCCCAATGGTGTCCGCTGGTATCACAGCCACTGCGCACGATATCGTGAATGCCTGCGGCCAGATGGTTGTAGATGTTACAGCCGATGATATACGCACCGCCTGCGGCCTCCTGTATCAGCGTATACAGATCCTTGCACACCTGCGCGTTGGTCTTGGTGCGATCCTTCCAGTGCCAGCCCCCTCTGGTCAGATTGGGCTTCAGAAAATCAAAGCCCATCAGATCGGGACAGGTGAAGTCGTGTTTGATCAGTCGGTAACCACTGTTTGCCAGAGAGCTGATCAGCTCGCGGATGTATTTCTGCGCGCCGGGGGTGGTGGGATCCAGCACCTTGCCGGGGCACTTGTGATCTTGGTTTTCAGAGTAGCAATCCGCAGGGATTTCGGGGCACAGCTCGTCCAGTACCAGCAAAGGGCGTACCCAAATGCCGGGCTCACAGCCGATCTCCACGATCTCCTTTGCCACCTCTGCCATGTCGGCAAAATCATCGTTTGGTACGAAGGGGCCACCGTTGTACTCGCTGGTACCGTGCTTGTTCCAACCGTCGTCGATGACCATAAAGGGGCGAGGTGCGCCTTCGTCGATCTTGCTCGCCAGACGGGCGCACAGGCGTGCGTCCTCCAGTACAGAGGCTTTTGTAATGTTTCCGTAAGTATAATACCAGGTGTTAAAGCCGTAGATGGGGCGGTCGGGATAGCTCGATTTCGTGCTCATCAGTTGGCAGAACGTATGGCAGGCTGCATAAGGCGTTTGGCCGTCTTCGCTCTTATAATATACGGTCTCGGCACACAAAAGCGGTTCGGTCAGCGTGACGCCCTCACCACCGTTTCTCACGTCGCAATTAAGCACGACACCGTCCGGCTCGATCTCCCAGGAGCAAAAGCTGTTACATCCGGTTTTGACGCCAAAGCCGTGAGTATGTTTTCCGTCGTACGCCGCAAAATACCATTGCGCAGGATGGGGCAGAGGCAGCGTGTGCCATTTCATGTCGGCAAGCGCCACGCCCCAGGTGTCTGGCATGACCTTTTGCATAAACGAGGTATCAAAGGACCATTTGATACGCACCTGCTTGATCGGCTCAGCAGCCGGCAGAAGTGTAATGCGGATATGACTTCCGTTTGGCTCGATGCGCACCAAATCCTCGCTTGGCTCTATGATGTGAAGGTGGTTGACGGTAAGCATACGATTAGTCCTCCTTGTTTTGTTTGGACGGTTCTCTTTGCGATATCTGCTGCATGACGCTCCACGCGACGGTCTTGAATTTCTGAACTGCCGTGGTGGCGTGGTTGTTGTGACTGTTGACGGCGTATAAGGTTCGACTGCCTGCGCCCTTGATATGATAGAAGACGACGTCTTCGTTGTATAAGTGCGTTTTGAACATAATATCCGGCACAAAGCACAAGCCGTTGCCCGAAGCCGTCAAGCGGAAAGAGGTGCTGAGCTGGTCAAGACGGAAGGTGACGTTGGGCTGAAAATCGCAGGCATCAAACGCACATTTTGCATGCTGGTACATACTGTTACCGGTTTTGAGCAGAATGAATTTTTCTCCTTGGAAGCGAGACAGATCGATCTGCGGTAGCTGTTCTGCCTTGATACGTCCGTAATACAGATCGTCCGTTTGTGCGAAAAGCTCCTGGCTGTCGGCGTTGCAGGGAAGGGCGGCGGGAACCGCGAGCAATATTTTTTCCGCTGTCAGTGCGGTGTACTCGAAGCGGTCGTCCGTGGTGTCGTAGCTGTCGATGATGAGATCGATTCTCTCGTTTTGCAACATTTTTTCCAGCTCCACGGAATTGGCCTCGTAAATGGAAATATCTACGTTAGGATACAGCTTGGAAAACTCACCTACGATCAGGGGCAGTACGTACGAGCAAACGTAGTTGGTGCCGCCGATGCGGATGTCGCCCGCCTTCAGGTTATTGATGTCCTCCAGCATTTGGGCGAAGGAGTCTTCAATTTCCATCATCTTCAGGGCGCAAGCAAGATACTCATAGCCGATTTTCGTCGGCGTCAGGTCACCCGTTCTGCGCTCAAACAGAGGACGGCCAATCTGCTGTTCTATCTTTTTGATCGCAGCGCTCAGACAGGGCTGTGATACGTATAGCTTTGCCGCTGCCGCGGTAAAGCTTTTTTCTTTATAAACTGCGTACACATATTCCTTTTTATCAAACATATATACCACCTATAACTTTTTTTTATGGAATGTATCGATTATATATATTTGATTATAACACACTTTTGATGTATAATCAAGAGGGATAGGGGGAATTATTTTGAATTTATTTATAGATTTATTGATTGTTTGTCCGCTCTTGTTTCTGGCGGGCTTGATCGATGGCATTTCGGGCGGTGGCGGCATCATTTCATTGCCGGCCTATCTGCTGACCGGTATGCCGCTTGATATGGCATACGGATGTAACAAGATGCAAAGTCTTCTGGGTACGAGTGCATCGCTATTTAAGTATACGAAATCTAAACTGGTTGACCCCAAGCCAGCGTTGATTGCTTGCATTACTGCGATTGTCGGTTCTATGGTTTCTACGCGCATCATGCTTTCTTTGGATGAGGAAGTCAAAAAGGGAATCGTTGCCGGAGCTATGTGCTTCATTATTATATTGACGTTGTTCACCATGTTTTGCAAGCTGAGCAAGCGAGAGAAAACGAAGCTTGAATTAACACCAAAAACGGTCATCATCAGCCTGGCCTGCGGTCTGCTTTTGGGACTTTACGACGGCTTTTTCGGACCGGGCTGCGGCACGATAGCCTTGATGCTGTTTACCGTTCTGTTTGGCTACGACATGCGCGTGGCCACCGGCAATGGCAAGGTCATCATCGTTGTGTCTAATCTGATCGCTCTGATCAGCTATATCGCGCGCGGCAGTATTATCTACGCCATCGCGATCCCGGCATCGATCTGTAACATCCTTGGAAGCTACATCGGTGCGCACCTGGCGGTCAAAAACGGAAAGCGATTGGTTCGCGGCATCTTGTATTTAGTCATTGCCGTTTTGTTGGGACAGGCTTTTTTCAAATTGATTTGATCACTACATAATGGAAAGGAGTAGCAATCATGGATCAGAAAAGAATTTCGGACTATGGCGTGCAGATTGGTACGCTTGCGCGCGGTGAGCGCAATAAAATTACGGACGTTCCCGGGGTGCTAGTCGGACATAGTACCATTAAAACAGAGAAATATCGCACGGGCTGCACCGTGATTATGCCGTCGGCGCAGAACGTGTATACGCATAAGCTGGTTGCGGCGTCGTTTGTGCACAACGGCTACGGAAAAACGGCCGGTACCATTCAGGTCGACGAGCTTGGTACGTTGGAAACGCCCATTGCGCTGACTAACACGCTCAACGTCGGGCTGGTAGCAGACGCGCTGGTCGAATATACCGTGAAGCGCTGTGAGGCGGATGGCGTATTCGCCAGAAGCGTGAATCCCGTGGTGGGTGAGTGCAATGATGCGAGTATGAACACCATTGTCGATCGTCCCGTCAAAAAAGAGCACGTGTTTGCCGCCATCGAGCAGGCTACGGCAGATTTTGAAGAGGGCGACGTCGGCGCCGGTACGGGCACGGGCTGCTATGGCTTCAAGGGCGGCATCGGCTCGGCTTCGCGTGTGATCGCGCTGGACGGCAAGGAGCATACCGTTGGCATTCTGGCGCAATCCAATTATGGTGCTACGCATGATCTGACGATCAACGGTAAGCATATCGATCAAAGCATTCTCGACGAAGTCAACGGCGCGGCCTGCGACAAGGGCTCCATCATCGTCGTGCTTGCTTGCGACATTCCGCTGACGGCACGCCAGCTCAAACGGGCGGTCAAGCGTTGCTCGGTCGGCATTGCTCGTCTGGGCTCGTATATTGGTCACGGTAGTGGCGAGGTCTTTATCGGCTTCTCCACGGCAAACGTCATTGCTCCCGAAAGCGAGATCATGAGCATTCGGTGTGTCAATGAAAACGTGATGGACCGCATCTTCCGTGCGGTTGGCGAAGCAACCGAAGAGGCCATTCTCAATTCGATGGTCTGTGCATCGGCCGCACCGAATCTGGACGGCAACGTCGTGCACAGCCTGGCAGAATATCTTGAAAGAATCAAGTAAATAAACGAAGGAGGATACTTATGAATTACGCATATCGCAAAATTCTCAGCTTATTGTTGGCACTGTGCATGATCCTTTGCATGGTGGCGTGTCAACCGGACGCCGGCGACGATCTTCCCGAGCCCCCTCCCGAGGACGTTCCAACGGTCACCCCGCCCGAAGACGATCCTACGGATACTCCTCCCGTAGAGGAGCCGGAGCCCACGGAAATCGAGCTGAGTGCCAAATACGTTTTGATCCGACCGGATGAGAAAAATGAGACCGAGGTTAAGGCGACGCTGCTTCTGGAGCGTGCGTTGGAGAGCATCTACGGTGAAAAATTCAGTATTGCAACCGATTATCCCCCTAAGGGCGAGGACGACGAGGACACCTTTGAGATTCTGATCGGTGAGACCAATCGCGAGGCAACCCAGTCGGTTCTCTCGACGCTGAGCTACAAGGATTGGTCATATTCTGTTGTCGATGCCAAGACCATTGTCATTTGCGGCGGCTGTCCCGAGGCTACGTACGACGCTGTCTGCGGCTTCTTGCAGGATGTGCTTGGCTACGCAGAGGATGCTCAGACGGGCGAGGTAGTGACGCCCGGCGCGGCCAAGGTGATCAGCGTTGGTGCTTCGATCAGCTATCAGCATCAGTATCCCGTCACCTCACTTATGCTTGGCTCGCACGAGCTTTCGGAATATTCGATTGTCACCTCCGCGAAAACCAGCGCCAAGAAGGGCGCACAGGAACTGGTCAATTATTTCCTTGAATTGACCGGTATCGAGCTGCCCATCGTTAACTTAAATGCCTATAAAAAGGGTGATGGCGGCCCCGCCATTTTCCTTGGCTGCACGGGCGTGGACGATAAGCACGTTGATGTTAAGCCTTATAGCTTGGATCGCTACTACATCTATGCTGAGGGTGATCATATCATCCTGGACTTCAAGAACGTAAACGTTGCCATGACTGCCGCAAAGCGTTTGGCGCAGGAATGTGCCCGTCAGGCAAAGGGCGGAGATAAAATCACGCTCTCGCTTTCCAAAGAAGAGATGCTCACGGGATTGCATATTCCCGAAGGAACCAACTCTCTGGTGCTGGACAGCTGTGAGGTAACGAGCATTGCGCCCGGCGTATCCTATGAGGAGCGCTTGTATTATGATCCTAACGGAAAGCCCGTTCGTACCTATATGATCACGGTAGCACAGGGCGCAGGCACCATTGCCACGACGCTCCCCGGCGACAGAGAAAAGATCGGCACGTATGATCATATGCTGGATCAGGTGCTTGCTGCTTCGGCAAACGGCAAAAAGGTCGTTGCCGGCATCAACGCAGACTTTTTCGGCGATACCATGTTGGGCGTTTGCGTGCGCGAGGGCGTAGAGCTGCATGACGTCAGCGGCCGTCCTTGGTTCGGCGTAACGAAAGACGGTAAGGCGGTGCTCGGCGTAGCAGAAGAGTATCCCAATTATCAAGGTAAGCTTATGACCGCAGTCGGAGGTTCTAATGTTGTGATTGACAACGACTGTGTTTCCCATATTTCGGTTGATCATGAGTTCGGTTATACTCGCCATCCGCGTACGGCGGTTGGCATTAAGGCAGACGGCAGTGTTGTTTTCCTGGTGGTCGATGGCAGACAGCCTACGATCTCCAACGGCGCATCTCTTGCCGATGTTGCCGACATTCTTGGTTCGGTTGGATGTATTGAAGCCCTTAACCTGGACGGTGGCGGATCCAGTACGTTTGTTTTGACCGATGGAAAAGGAGGTTTTACGGTAACCAATAGCCCTTCGGACGGCTCGCTCCGAGAAGTGGCAGACGGTTTGATGGTCATTCTTCCGTGAGTAGCATGTATGGGTGGATATTGACCGTTTGAACGGTAAACAATTCGAGCTATAAAAAAAACATATACCATCCATAAAATAGATTTATGCAAAAGTGACAAGAAAGTATCTGATAACGCGTTGACATTTGGTTAAAATCATGATAAACTAAACATAGCAACTCTATAATTCCAATTCTAAAGGAGGCTTTTTCATCATGAAAAAATTTTTATCTTTGTTCCTGGCCATCCTGATGGTTCTTTCGCTGGCAACGAACGTTGTCTTTAGCGCAGGCGCCGAGGAGGCGGCAGGATCGACCATTGACGTGTCTCTGGACAGCCTTTGGACTCAGTGTGAGTTCAAGGAGTCCTTTAAGGACAAAGAGAACGTTCGCTACAGAGGCTTCTGGAGCGCAGGCTCCAAGCACGGTGCCGGTGGCTTTATGTTCAGCTACGGCGAGGGTAATAAGGCTACCCCTGTTGATATTTCCGCGATGGAATATATCGAATTTGACGTATACGTTTCCGACGTTGACGCGATGGCCAACGTTCTGTTCAGCTTCGAGCTGACGTCCGGCGGTACCGCTGACCAGCAGGAAATCGCAAAGAAGTTCACCGGTAAGGATACCGGCTGGGTGAACGGTTGGAACCACGTAAAGTGGGCTCTGACGGACTTCACCGAAAAGACGGGCGGCGATTTCAATTCTACCGCTTGGAACTACATCCGTTGGTATAATGATACCGAGCTGACCATCGGTGAGTACCTGGAAGTTGCTATCGCAAACCTCCAGTTCGTTGGCCCCGCAAGAGAGGCTATCGATGTTTCCGTTGAAGGTGCTTGGAGTGCAAGCGTCGTGAAGGAGAACTTCCAGGGCGAAGCTAAGGTTCAGTACAGAGGCTTTGCGGCAGGCTCCGAGCACGGTGCAGGCGGCTTCATGTTCTGCTACGGTGAGAACAATACCGCTACCCCGGTTGATATTTCCGCTATGACGCACATCGAGTTCGACGTATTCGTTTCGAACATTGATGATCTTGCTAACGTTGAGTTCAGCTTTGAACTGACCTCCAAGGGTACTGCCGACCAGGAAGAGGTTGCTAAGAAGTTTACCGGCGCGACCAGCGGTTGGCAGAACGGCTGGAACCACGTAAAGTGGGAACTGGCTGACTTCACCGCAAAGACCGGCGGCGAGTTCAACGCAACTGCTTGGAACTACATCCGTTGGTACAATGATACTACGCTGAAGGTTGGCGCTGAAAAGCTGACGGTTGCTATCGTTCGTATCGCATTTACGAATGGTGTTGACGCTCCCGCAACGCCCGAAGAGCCTGAAACTCCTGAAACTCCTGAAACTCCTGAGACCCCCGATACCAATGAGGTTGAGGGCTTCAAGGAGCTGGGTGATGCATTCCTGGCTGACTTCAATCAGTACGGTGGATGCGAGGCTAAAAAGGAATCCTTCCAGGGCGATAGCTCTGCTCCTGTTAAGGTTGCACTGGCCAATGCTGAAATGCTGGCTAAGTGGAACTGGCTGTGGGCTTATATGCTGGATCACCTGAAGGCAACCAACCCTGATGCAACCAAGGCATATCTGACTGACGCATATCCCGTACTTGAAAGAATGATTGCCGGTGATACCTCTGCGATCGGTGCAAGTGCTAACGCAAGAACTACCATCAGAAGCTATATCCACGGCTTCCTGAACAGCATGAAGGGTTGCGGCGAGATCAACACGGACTTCTCCGCATTCTCTCCCGACTTCTCCTCCGTTGACGAGCAGAAGAAGCTCGTAGAAGCATCCAAGGCGATCGACACGCCTGAGGAGCCTGAGGAAGTGGGCATCGTTGTTCCCATGGAAAAGTCTTTCTGGGATCAGTGCTGGCCCGAAGAGAACTTCCACGAGAAGTTTGCTCAGATCCGCATTTACGGTAACGGCGGCTCCTACGGCCCCGGCGGCTTCATGTTCCGTTACAATGAAGGCGGCAAGAAGGCAGAGGCTGTTGACATTTCCGGTGCTGACTTCATCGAATTTGATGTATACGTTTCCAGCGCTGCTGTGATCGCAGACGTTGAGTTCAGCTTCGAGCTGACCTCCAGCGGCACTTCCGATAAGGAAGAAAGCGCTAAGAAGTTCAAGGGTAAGGACACCGGCTGGGTAGACGGCTGGAACCACGTGAAGTGGAGCCTGGACGAGTTCACTGCAAAGAACGGTGAGTTCGATCCTACCCGTTGGAACTTCATCCGTTGGTATAACGATTCTCAGCTGAAGGCCGACGGCTTCTTCGAGGTTGGTATTGCTAATCTGTGCTTCACCGAGAAGACTCCTGCTGAGCTGGATGCTGAAGAGGCAACCAAGACCGAGCACTCCATTCCTCTGTGGGGCTGTAACACCAACTGGGGTGTTGCTCCTGAAAACTGGGTTGTTGATAACGAAAATCAGGTTGCAGGTTCCGGCTGTATCAGCGTAAACCTGAAGAACCGCGTTGACGTTATGGCTCCCGAAATGCACTTCGAGACTCCCATCGATGCTACCGGCATGGATACGCTTGAGTTTGACATTTATCTGTCCGACCTTGCTATCGTTGAGTACTTCTCCAATACAGACGGTGCTCTGGAGCTGACCTCCAGCGGTACCTCTGACTCTGCTGAGGTTGCTTACAACCTGCGCAACTTCACCAAGTACGTTCTGGCCGACGCTCAGGTTGGTTGGAACCACGTTGCAATCAAGATCAAAAACATGGAAGTTAACGATGGCGCTAAGGGTCCCTTCGACATCTCCGCTATCAACTTCATCCGCTTCTACTGGGTATATCCGGAAGACTGCGATCAGGATTGGATCATGAAGCTGGATAACTTCCGCCTGACCGATGCTGTTGCACAGGAAGAGGCAAAGAAGGAAGAGGAAGCACAGAAGATTCTGGAGAAGCTTGCAGACTTCCTTGCTGAGATCGACGCGCTACAGAGCGTTGCTGACGCTACGGTCACCGCTGACAACTACGACGCACTGAAGGCTCAGTACGAGGCTGTCAGAACCAAGTATGCTGAACTGCCCGAGGAAGAGCAGAACGTTCTTTCCGATAAGGGCTATGCCGTTAAGCTTGCTAACGCCAAGAAGCCTCTTGATAAGTACGAGGAGTTCCTGGCAAAGAAGGAAGCGCTGAAGGACATCATCGCTTCTATGGAAGCACTTGCAACCTACAAGGATGCAGCTGCATTCACGAACGAGAACTACGACGCTGCTAAGAAGCAGATCGAGGATGTCAGAAAGGCATACGAGGATCTGGTAAGATCCGACAAGAAGTTCCTGGAAGATAACGGTTATCTTGCACATCTGACTGCTGCAGAGGCAGCTATCCCTGCTACGAAGCCCGAGGCACCCAAGACTGAGTGCACCGAGCACGTTGACGCTGACAAGAACGGCAAGTGTGACAATTGTGACGCTACCGTTGAGGTTGAAGGCGAAGACGATGGTGATAATGATACCACTGACGAGGGCTGCAAGTCTGCTCTGACCATCGGTGCTCTGGCAACGATGATCCTGGCCGGCGCATGGGTTACCATTGCTGCTCGCAAGAAGGAAGACTAATCTTTTCTCATAAAGAAAGCCGCGCATTTTTGTGCGTGACGGCAATTATGTGATCTTAAAGGAGAGGCGCCAACTGCTTTATAGCGGATGGCGTACTCTCCTCTATGAGCAATTATCAAGGAGAATTCAAACATGAAAAAAATTCTATCGTTCCTTTTGGCGCTTGCTATGGTTTTGACGCTGGTCGTTACCATGGTAGCTTGCCAACCGGCGGAACAGCAGCCTGATCCGGATGATAAGCCTTCGACGGATAAGCCTTCGACGGATAAGCCTAGCACGAATAATCCCGACCCGGATGAGCCCGGCACGGATGAAAGAATCCCTGTAAATTATCTGCCGACCACCACCTACGGTGGCGCTCAGATCAATATTCTGGAGTGGTCTTGCAACGGCATTGATGAAGTTGGTATGTCTTGGATCCCGTGGGAAGAAGGCGACGTTGAGGTTGAAGACGGCGATATGCTGGCTTCTGCTGTATTCGATCGTAACGCTTGGGTTGAGGAAACCTACGGTGTTGACATTACGAAGGAATACGCTTCGATCGACGGCAACCCCGGTTACATTACCATGGCGCGTAACGACGCGTCTGTTGACAGCAATCTGTATCAAATTTTCACCATGAGAACCATCGAGATCATTCACATGATCAGAGAAGAACTGTTCACCGACATGAACGTTTACGAGCAGTACCTTCGTTTCGATAAGCCTTGGTGGGTTCAGGACTCGGTTGCTTCCTTTACTTTGGGCTCCCATCTGTACGCTGCATCCAGCGAAATGCTGCTGCGTGACAAGGGCGCAACTGCTGCTCTGTATTTCAACCAGTCTTTGGCGGAGGTCTACACCGACGATCTGCCGGACTTCTTTGAACTGGCAGCGAGCGGTAACTGGACGCTGGAAGAAATGATCGATGCTTGCACGATCATTGCTGCTTCTAACGACGGTGACGAGCTGATTAACTCTGCTACGGATATTTGGGGCTTTGTCGGCGATGATGACCCTGTATACTTCCTGTACAATGCTGCAGGCTACAAGTTTGCTCACATTGACGAAGACGGTTTCCTCGATTACGACTTTGCCGAAGATGGTGGTGACAGTATCGAAGTAATGCAAGATATCTTCTTGAAAGTTATCTATGCTGACTGGTATATGCACGAGAGATTGATCGGCAAGAAGATTCTGGAGACCGATCAGGATCTGTTCGTTGACGGCAATGCTCTGTTCAAGAGCGGCATGGTTAAGGATACCACCACAGAGCTGAAGAACATGACGGATCTGTACGGCATCCTGCCTCACCCCAAGTTCTCCATCGACCAGGAAGAGTACTCCTCTTTGGTATATCAGCACCATGACAGTGCAGTTGGTATTCCTTCCCATACGGCAGATAAGGAAATGTCTGCAGTCATCCTGGAGGCTTTGAGCTGGGAGTCCTACTACTCTGTATATCCCGTATTCTACGAGACCCTTCTGCTCAACCGTGCTGCGAAGGACCAGCAGTCCAAGGAAATGCTTAAGATCATCTTCGCAACCCGTTCTTACGATCCCGGTCAGTACTGGGATAGCACCTCCGGTCTGCATGGCGGCAGCGGTCTGCTCCGTTTGAGCGAAACCGGTAACGCTAACATCGCCAGCATCTGGGCGACGCACGCGGACAAGGTTCAGGAATCGATCGATCGTATCAACAACTGGATCGCAGATAAGGAAGCTGATTAATTCCGCATTTGACGAGCGGTGGTTTTTGACCACCGCTCGTTTTCTCTATCGATATGTTTGGATCAATATTGCATGCAATTTCTTTCGTTATCCGTTAGCGTCGAGTATCGAACGACGCGGCAAGAATAAACACGGGCGCGTATGAAAAACAATCAAGGAAAAGATTGAAATATTTGAGGGAGTATGATATAATAAACGTATCGATAAAGCGGAATTTTTTGATATGGGAGGGGGGAGCGCATGAAGAAGCATTTAAAGCTGTTTTTGACAATGTTAAAAATCGGGCTGTTCACCTTTGGCGGTGGATACGCTATGATCGCCCTTTTGGAAAATGAGATTGTTACAAAACGGAAATGGATCGAAAAAGACGAATTTTTGGACATGGTTGCAATTGCCGAGTCCACCCCCGGACCAATAGCGATCAACGCCGCGACCTATATTGGATATACCATGCTCGGCGTGATTGGCTCGCTCCTCGCAACAGTGGCGGTCTGTATCCCATCGTTTGTCATTATATATGCCATATCGCTGTTCTTTGATGCTTTTCTTTCTCTCACCCTTGTGGCGCATGCTTTTCGAGGAATACAGGTTTGCGTGATATGGCTGATCCTTTCTGCAGGACTGAAAATGCTGAAGCAGATGAAAAAAACGCCGTTCAATATTGTTGTTCTTTCTGCTGTTATCACTTGTATGGTTATATTTTCTGTGCTCGCGGTCAGCTTCTCAACGATATTCTATATTCTTATTTCCGGCGGTGTTGGATTGATTTTATACCTTGTCGGCTTGCTTCGTAAGAGAAAGGAGGCCGGACAATGATATATCTTGAATTGTTCCTTACCTTCTTGCAGATTGGTGCGGTATCTTTCGGCGGTGGCTATGCCATGATCTCGCTCATCCGAGAAAAGGTACTGATGCACGGCTGGCTCACAGAAGAAGAATTACTGAATATGATCGCCGTTTCAGAATCCACGCCCGGCCCGATTGCCGTAAATATGGCGACCTTCGTAGGCTCTACGCAAGGCGGCATTCTGGGTTCGTTTTTGGCTACGCTTGGCGTAGTGCTCCCGTCCTTTATCATCATACTGATCATTGCCGCGCTGATACGGAATCTTTTGAAATACAAGGGAATTCAAGCATTTCTCGGTGGTATCCGCCCCTGCGTGGTCGGGCTGATATTGGCAACGGCACTTACGATGCTTATGAGCACGCTTTTTGCCTTTAAGAACATTGACAGTGCAGTGATTCCCGATGCAAAGGGCTTGATCATTTTTGTCATCATTGCTGCTACTGCAATCATATTCAAGAGAATTAGAAAAAAGCAGCTCTCGCCGATTTTACTGATACTCATATCGGCGGTGCTTGGAATGGTGACGTATTCGTTATAAATATGAATGGTCCAACCCAAGCAAAAGGAGGATGTCAAATGTATTTTACGAAAATGCACGGTCTCGGAAACGATTATTTGTACGTGTTTGGAGAGGTGCCGAGCCATATTGAAGAATTATCGAAAAAGCTTTCCGATCGACACCTCGGTGCAGGCTCGGACGGAATGATCTACATATCGCCTTCTGCCGTCGCGGATTTCAAAATGCGCATTTTCAACGCAGACGGAAGTGAGGCTAAAATGTGCGGAAACGGTATTCGCTGCGTTGGCAAATATGTTTACGACAAGGGATATACCGATAAAACAAGCCTGACCGTTGAGACGCTTTCGGGCATTAAGACCTTGGAGCTTGACGTCAACATGGGGAAGGTCACAAGCGTGAGAGTCGATATGGGACGAGCGATTCCTGACGAAGATATGACGGTAAGCGTTGATGGTCAAGCGGTTGTTATAACGCCCGTGTCCGTCGGCAACCCCCACGCGGTCATTTTTGTTGAGGACATCGAAGCGGCACCACTCACTACACTTGGCCCCAAGCTCGAGAGGCATGAGGCATTTTTCGACGGTGTGAACGTGGAATTCGTTCAGGTGCTTGGACGCGGCGAGCTTCGCATGAGAGTATGGGAGCGGGGAAGCGGCGTGACCATGGCTTGCGGTACGGGGGCGTGCGCCAGTGCTATGGCTGCGGTCAAGAAGGCGTACTGCTTGGAGGGCGAGCCGATCTTGGTTCATCTTGACGGCGGGATCTTGAAAATCACCATCGCACAGGACGGCGAGGTCAGTATGACGGGCCCTGCGGAGTTTGTTTACGAAGGAGAGACGATAGACTGATTGGCATAACGGAAGAGGGCTGACGAAATTCGTCAGCCCTCAGCGTTTTTATCTTTCAGCCGAAGAATGACGATATTGGTAATCCGCTATACAGAAAATAAAAACAAATAGGAGATACGTGATCCTTGCATTGCATACGATGAAATGAGGCAATTGATATGTTGCTTCAAAACTGCAAGTGAAAGGGAGGGAGAGTATGTCATATGAGTTGAAATGTGTTAATCGTTTTTCAAACGGTCGCTCGGCACCTGATAAGGAAACGTATACGCATGTATGGGTAGATTATATCAATCGATGTGAAACAAAGAAAAGAGAGCGTTATGAATGAGAGTAGCCATCTATTGCAGATTGTCCGAGGAGGACAGAAACAAAGCATGCGAGAGCGATGACTCGCTCAGCATTCAAAACCAAAAGGCCATGCTGCTGAAGCACGCGCAAGAGCAGGGCTGGGACGTCGTCGGTATCTACAGCGACGATGATTACACGGGCGCGGACATCAAGCGTCCCGCCTTTCAGCGAATGCTTGATGACGCATCGAAAAAGCAGTTTGACATCATTCTATGTAAGTCCATGTCGCGCTTTGTGCGTGACTCGGAGGTATCCGAGCGGTATCTTCACCGCATCTTTCCTCGCCTGGGCATTCGGTTCGTCAGCCTAACAGACAACGTAGACACTGCCGTCAAGGCCAACAAAAAATCTCGTCAGATCATGGGACTTGTCAACGAGTGGTACCTGGAGGATATGTCCGCAAGCATCCGAAGCGTGCTGGACCACCGCCGCGAGCAGGGCTTTCACATTGGAGCCTTTGCGCTTTATGGGTACGAAAAGGATCCCGAGCACAAGGGACGTCTGATCATCGACGAGAAGGCGGCAAGCGTGGTGCGCGAGGTGTATACGATGTTTGAATCGGGGTATGGCAAGCATACCATTGCCCGCATACTTAACGAGCGCGGCGTCCCAAATCCGACCGAGTACAAGCGCCGAAAGGGGCTGCGCTACAAGCCTCCCGTGTCCAAGGCATCGACGCTTTGGAAATATCCTGCCATCTCGGATATGTTGACCAACCGCATGTACCTTGGCGACATGGTGCAGGGCAGATACGGCAACATTTCCTACAAGGACAAGCGCAACGTGCCGCGTCCCAAGGAGCAGTGGATCATCGTAGAAAACACCCACGAGCCTATCATCAGCCGCGAGCAATGGGATCGCGTTCAAGGGCTCATCGCTCAAAAGGCGCGTCCGTTTGCGGGTGGTGAGATCGGCGTGTTCGCGCGCAAGGTCGTGTGCGGTGATTGCGGTTGCATCATGCGCTCCTGCAAGAACCACGGCAGATATTATCTGCAATGTGCCACGCGCCACGTATCGCGCGATGCGTGCGGCGGGGCGTTCGTTTCGGTCGATCGGCTGGAGGAGACAGTGCTCTGCGAGCTGGACAAGTTGAATGCGGCGTACATGGATCAGGATGTGCTGGAGCGCGGCGTGGAGATTTTCGATCATTTTCAGATGAGGAAGGATCGACTACTGGCTGACCTGGACAAATACCGAAAAATGCAAATGGACTATGCCAAGGGCGTGCACGATCTGTATCTGGATAAGACCAGGGGAGTGATCGACGATAATATGTTTTGCTCTCTTTCAAGAGAATTTTCCAAGCAAAAAAAAGAAATAGAACAGAGCATTTGTGCGTGCGAGCGAGAGATCGCTGACATAGACGAACGAATGGACGAAGGGGACGATCGACGCACCCGAATCGAGCAGTACATTCACCCGAAAAAGCTGACGCGAAGTATGTGTGATGCCCTGATTGACCACATTACCATCGCGCCTCGCGCTGAAGGGAAGAAATCGAACAAAATTGAAATTCACTGGCGTTTTTGACATTAGAGAGAAGTAGTCCTATCATCAATGCCCCAGAGCAAAAGGCGCGCGTGACCTACGACAACATTCTGCGTCTGACGGATGACCCCGACGTGCGCGATCCCATCAAGTTTTTGCGTGAGCGCGAGATCGTCCACTACCAGCGCTTTGCCGATTGCTTGCGCCGCGTTCAGGAGCGTGCCGATCACAAGAATATCTACGGCTACAATCCCGCCTTTGACAAGCGGAGAAGATAAACGGAATTGCAAAGGGAAGACCGCAAGGTTTTCCCTTTCTTTTGCTGATGTATCATTGACAATTTTCGCTGTATGATGTATAATTAAAAATGAAAATCACATCCATCAAACGGAGGAACAAACCATGAGCAATCCCATCAAGATCGGTCTTGTCGGCCTTGGCCGTGCAGGTTATTCTATGCATACCTATGAGCTGGCATCCCGCAAGGATAAATTCATTTTCGTCGCTTGCTGTGACATTATCCCTGAACGAGTCACCGACTTTGAAGAAAAGTTCGGTGCCAAGGGCTATGCTACGATCGAGGAGCTGATTCACGACCCCGAAGTGGAGCTTGTCGACATTGCCACCCGCTCCATCGATCACCTCAAACACGCTAAAATGGCCCTGCTTGCCGGTAAGGACGTCTTCCTTGAAAAGCCGTTTGCTATGGATACAGTGGAAGCCAAGGAGCTGATCAAGCTGGGCAGTCAGCCCGCAGGCCCGCACCTGTACATCCGCCACAACCGCCGCTTCGAGTACGGCTTTGAAATGGTCATGGACATCATCAATTCGGGCATCCTCGGTGAGGTCTATCAGATCAAACTGTGCCGCAACGGTTTCCAGCGCCGTAACGACTGGCAGACGCTCAAATCCTCGGGCGGCGGTCAGATCTGCAACTGGGGTCCTCATATCATCGACCATGCGCTTCGCTTCTGCGGCGGCGATTATACCGAGCTGTTCACCGACCTCAAACAGACCGTTTGGCTGGGCGACCGCGACGACCACGTCAAGCTCATCTTCCGCGGAGTCAATGATCGCGTTGTCGATCTGGAGATCAGTGGCGGCGCGGCACTGCCTTCGCCCGAATATCTGGTATACGGCAGCCGCGGTGCATTGGTCAGCGAGAAGGGCGGCTTCAAGCTGCGCTATCTCGATCCCGCACAGCCTTTGCCCCACGCCGAGGTCAAGGGTGAGACTTGGCCGCAGAACGCCGGCTTTGGCAATCCCGAGGTGCTTCCTTGGGTGGAGGAGTTCCGTCCCTTGGATCTCTCCCATGGCGACGGCGCGGACCGCATCTGGGATCATTTGTACGAAACCATCCGCACGCACAAAGCCTTCCCCGTGACGCTCGACCAGTCCTATAAGGTCATCGAGGTCATCGAAAAGGCGCGCCTCGGCACGATCTTTGAGGCGTAACGAAACCGCGCGAACGCGCAAAAAGAGAAGCAAGGAGAGTCATCATGGCTTTTTTTGAAATGAAATATCAATCGGATGCCCTTAAGATGGGCGTTTCCGTCAACGTCATTTTGCCCGAGGGCGCCAAGCACGGAGAAAAGTATCGCACGCTCTATTTGCTCCACGGCCTGTCGGACGACCACACGACTTGGATGCGTCGCACCGCCATCGAGCGCTATGCCGATGCTTACCGTATCGCCGTCGTCATGCCGGGCGTTGGGCGCAGCTGGTATACCGACACGGCCACGGGTGCGAACTATCTGACCTTCGTGGCAGAGGAACTGCCAGATGTCTGCCGCGGCTTTTTCGGCGGCATGTCGCATCGCCGTGAGGATACCTGGATCGCAGGGCTTTCGATGGGCGGCTACGGCGCCATCAAGGCGGCACTGACCTATCCCGAGCGCTTTGGCGGCGCGGCCTCGCTGTCGGGCACGCTTGATATTGCCGATGCCAGCCGCAACCGTCCCATGGATGAGTGGCGCGGTATTTTCGGCTTTGACATGAAGAACCAAAGCGAGCTGAAGGGAACACGACACGATCTCTTTGCGCTGGCACAAAAACTGCACGACGAGGGCGGTTCGTTCCCCCACATCTATCTGTGGTGCGGCGAGCAGGATCGCGGACACGAATACAGCGAGAGATTCAGCGCACTGCTAAAGGATTTTGGCGTACTCCATCGCTACGACTCCTCCGAGGGCGATCACTCCTGGCCCTGGTGGGATCGATACATTCAGGACGCGATGTACTATCTGACCGAACAGATGCCACCGATGGCACAATGAAACCGGAAAGGAAAAGGACGCATGAAAGCTGATGTTCGTATCAAAAAATTGCGCGAGGGCGCGCACGCACCGACATACGGCTCGGAATTTGCCGCCGGCTGTGACCTGTACGCCTGTATCGAGGCGGGCGAGGTGACGGTTAACCCCGGACAGACGGTGGTTATCCCGACCGGCTGGGCGTTTGAAATTCCCGAGGGATTTGCAGGCATGATCTATGCCCGCAGCGGACTTGCCACCAAGAGCGGACTTGCCCCTGCCAATAAGGTTGGTGTGGTCGACTCGGACTACCGCGGCGAGGTCTGCGTGGCACTCCACAACCACAGCGGCGAAGCCCGCACCGTGAAAAACGGCGACCGCGTCGCGCAAATGGTCATTACCCCCTACCTGACCGCCACCTTTATGGAGACGGACGACCTGTCCGACACCACGCGAGGTGTCGGCGGCTTTGGCTCGACGGGGAAGTGAATAGAGACAGAAAAGAACCCGAAGCGAGTGCTTCGGGTTCTTTTTCGTTAGTTGGTATTTTGCTTGATAAATTCACTGCCGTCGGTGAATTGCCCCAACCCGTTGTAGCCGTTGCTCTCGGTTTCGAGATAGACCAGCTTATCCTCGCGCATTTCAAAGAAGTAGGTGTATTTTCCGTCGGCCGTGGACAGAATCAGGCGCCCGTCCTTGATTTCATAGGTGCCGTGGCCAATGTAAGAGATGCCGCGGGAGATAACAAATATGAACGTTTGATTTTCGTATAGCGATACGAATGAGTCATTGTACCAATGGTTGTCCGGGCTGAAAACGTATGAGCCAATGGCCTCGGGCAAGAAGCCTTCGTGCGTTCCGTCGGTAAAGCTGCGGTACAATACGTCCGAGCCGTTGCGAAGCTCCAGCGCATAACCGTCGCCGCTTTTGACAAGGGCGGGAATAGCATTATATTTCGCAATCGAGGAAGAGCGCACGTTATGAATCGTGATTGACAGCGTATCGTTTTCGTCCGTCAGATAGAAATCGCAGGAAAATCTATCGTCCAAACGGTAAAACCTGTCGTTCTTAATATCATACACGACGATGAAGCTGTGAATATAACCGCTGCCCATCAAGGCTTGGCCAATAAATTCGGGATAGCCGTCCTTATTAAGATCGGCAAAGACCGCTTTTGTCACCGGCATGCCCGAGATCAATTCCGTTTCCTTTCCCGCGCGGTCGATCATGTAGATCGCGCCGTTGTAAACGAATTTGATATTCTCAAATTCAGGGAGCGTGAACTCAGGGGTGGCTTCGAAGTTCCAGGCGGTGAAGTTTACTTCTTGATTGTTAATTTGTTCCGATCGATTGTTAATTTGTTCCGATATTTTGTATTTGAATACGGAATGGATATTTTTTACTTGGCTTGCGTTGCCTTTTGTGAGATATATGTCGCCGTTGTTTTGTAATAATAGGTAGGATGCAACGGAGGTATCCTTTTCTGACCAAGGTGTGTCATTGACTATCCAAGCATGGGCGTTATTTTTTCGCAGTTCAACGGCAGCTATTCCGGTGCCATGAATATTAATGCCCATAAAGCACATGTCAAAATTCCAAAAGTTGAGATTGATTGGTGATAATGTGCCTATTTCCATGAGGTCACTGCCGTCGCCGGATATAGCATAAAGTGTGTTCTTACTGATGTGAATATTATGAGTGAAGCTTGGATCATCGGGGGAAATCCACGTGGCGAGTTGTGAGCAATAGGCCAATTCAATATAATCCATATCTCGATTACTAATGTTGAGCATGGTAGCCTGCGTGTCATCACTGCTTTTTCGAGGGGTTGTCAAAAAGCACACGCCCGTCACGACGAGCGCGACGACCGCCACGAGGATGATCCAAAAGGCGGGCTTTTTATAATTGAGAACGGACTTGATGCGCCCCTTGACGCCGACCTCACCAAAGGCAAGGGGACAGGCCGAGATGGCGCGGCGGGGAACGCTGCAGTTGATCAGCGCCTCGGAATACTGCTTTTTGATGTCGGTGCCAAGCTGGCGTATGACCTTTTCATCGCAGGCCAGTTCAATGTCGCGGCAGAGCAGGATATAGCCTAACCAAAGAAGCGGATTGAACCAGTAAACCGTCAACAGCACAAAGCCCAGCGGCTTCCAAAGATGGTCCAAGCGTCGCAGGTGCGCTTGCTCGTGGGCGATGACAAAGGCGCGGTCAGCCTCGTTCATGGACGAGGGCAGGTAGATGCGGGGGCGAAAGACGCCGAGGATAAAGGGGGTGTTGATGTGGTCACATTCGTACACGTTGCCCTCGATTTTGGCCGCTTCGGCGACCTTGGACTTGACGCGCAGGTAGGTGACGAGCATATAGACGAGCATGGCGACCATGCCGATCACCCACACGTAGCCCGCGACGGTCGTGATGACCTGCATGGGATTGACGCTATCGCCCGGAGTGGGGGCAAGAGAACCCGAAATGACGGGATTGACCACCTCGTTGATGACGGGAATGCCGCTGTTGATGGTCGGAGTGGGGGAAAGCAGCATATCCTCTGGCAGAGGCTCGGCACTGGGAATGAGCGACAGCACGCTCTCCAGTGAGAAAGGGAACAGTAATCGCAAGCCAACCAGTGCCCACAGGGCGCAGGAGATGGCCTTGGGTGCTTTCTTCAGTAGTAAGCGGACGAGCAACACGGCCAGGCACAGCCAAGAAGCTGTGATACTCATATTGAGAAGCTTGAGAAATACAGCGTCCATATCAGCCCTCCTTATGTTCGTCGATCATGCGGCGCAAGGCCTCCAGCTCCTGAAGGGTCAAGCTCTTGCGCGAGGTGAAGGCGGCGAGGAAGGCGGGCAGAGAGCCGTCGAACTGATCTTCGACGAATTTTTCACTTTGCATGGCGTCGTAGTCGGCGCGCGAGATCAGAGAAGTGACCACACCGCCCTCGTTTTTGAAAATGCCCTTGTCGCACAGGCGTTTGAGTACGGTG
>JAZLDE010000115.1:0-14839 GCA_045614625.1 Eubacteriales bacterium | reverse complement strand
CCAAGATAAAAGCTGCCCTCGATATCAATTTTTTGCGACCCTTCCTCCAAAAGCTCCATGTGCTTGTCGTATACTTTGTAGTTAACGGTATCTGCCTGCCCCACGAAAAAGCTTGGCGCACGATCAAATTTCATAGAGGTGTGCTCCGAATACACGGGGGCGATGTGACCAAAATCGAACGCACGGCTGTCAAATCTTATGCTTCCAATATAAAAGTCCCTGATATCGACTTCGGTTTCTGCTGCTTCAAGGGTGCCGCGTATTGACAGATTGGCGACGTTGGTGTCTTCGATCCTATCAAAGATCAAGCCGCCCGCATACAAGTGGGTTTGGTCGGATTGAGTGCTGATCTTCATTTTCCCGTACAGCACCCATTGTTGCTCCGAATCCAAGGTGTAGATTTGGATATGATCATCTGCTACCGAATATTTTCCAAGCGTGCTTTTGCCGTCGATCTCTTCAAAAACGTAGGCACGACCATCGCTTTGGAAGTTAAGAACGATAACGCTATCCGGTATGCCGGTGTCAGGCCAAGGTGAAGTTAAAATGTCGGAGATCTCCCAAAAACCGCTCAGGTGCTGCTCGAAAAATTCAGCATCGGGCAAATGGATCTCAGGCTCATGCTGCGAAGGATCGTCCGGCTCTCCGGGTTGTTCAGGTCTATCCTGTGCACCGGGCCCGTCATCGGGCGGGGCGACCGGGTCGTCGGGCGGCGTGAGGGCACCGATGATCAGGGAAACGGTAAGGATAATATACACCGCGGCGGCTGCGGCGGCGATGGCGAATACCTTGGCGCGGTTTTTCTTCTTTTTCTGTGCGGCGGCGGCAAAGGCCTGTGCAGGGTCTGCCGCGAGCAATACGTACTGGTCGCTGATGTGTTCAACCAGCTGGCGTGCTTGCTTGTTCATATGGATATGCCTCCTTTCTTCAAATGGCGATGGAGCTTTTTGCGCAACGTGTGCAAGCGTTGGTGGACGGCATTTTCCTTCATGCCGGCGGCTTTAGCCAATTCCTGCACGCTGTCCGAATACCAGTAGCGGCGCACGAACAGCAGCATATCGCGCTTGTCAAGCATGGCGAGGAAGGTGTTGATCGCCCGTCGCAGCGCGGCAGAATCCTCCGGCAGCGCGACGTCGGCAAGCGTTTCCTCCAGCTCGTGCAGCGGAACGTCCGATGCGGCACCGCCACGCTTTTGAGCGGTGTTGTGCGCAATGCGATTCAGACATAGATTGCGCACCGTCTTGAGCAAATACGCTTCAATGGAATTGGGTGTTGTTGGTGGAATGGTCTGCCACAAGTGCAGATAGGCGTCGTTGACGCACTCCTCGGCATCCTGCTCGTTTTGCAAAATGCTGATTGCCAGCTGCAGGCAGCGCGCTCCGTATGCTTGAGCGATCACCTCAAGCGCGCGGTCAGAGCGTTCCCATAGCAGTTGTATGATTCTTTCGTCGTCTTTCATATGTTTTACCTCGTTGACTCCGGTGTCGTAGAAGGGCCTTCACCTATATAGACAGAAAAAATTCGAATTTCTTATGAGTTTTTCAAAATTTTTTTGAAATTTTTTTAAAAAGTTTTTTCGGCAATATAATTATACCATATCGTCCGTAACGTTGCAAGAAAAAAGCTCCCCTGCCAAAGACAAGAGAGCTTTTGATCAATATTGAGACATGCGATACTTTTTGAGAATGAATCTCCAAAGGAAGAAGGCGGTGCAAAGCACCACGATCACCAGCGCGATGGTGTGGATGGTACCACCCACCGACGACTCGATCTTAAGCTGTTCCCACAGCTCGTTGGAAATGGCCTGCGTATCGGCGTCGAGCATGTGATAGTATTGGGTGGGAACGGAAGCGGTGTTGGGGTAGAGAATGGTCATGGCATCCTCGTGCCAGTCTTCCATATATGCGATATAGTCCTCATTCTCACGCACCAAGAGATTGGGGCTGGCGTAGCCGATGTACTCGGCATTGGCCACAGCGATCTCCTCGGACAGCATGAAGTTGATGTAGGCCTCAGCGACCTCCTTGTTGCGTGAGCCCTTGGGAATGCACATGGCATCCACAAAGACGTTGGTGCCCTCCTCGGGGTAGTAGAAGGCGAGAGCGTCGTTGCTGTCGTACATGGTCAGATAGTCGCCTGCGTAGTAGGGCGCAATGGCGGCCGACTCACCCTTCATCTTGTTGAAGACCTCGTCCATGACGTAGCCCTGAACGATGGGCTTTTGCTGCTTGAGCAGATTGAGGGCGATCTCCCACTGGGCACGATCCTTGGTGTTGACGTCGATGCGCTGATAGTACATAGCCGTGCCAAAAGCGTCGCGGGCGTTGTTAAACTGCAGGATCTTGCCTGCGTATTTTTCATTCCAAAGCAGATCCCAGGAGCCGATGTCAGCTTCATCGACCATCTTGGTGTTGTAAATGATACCGACCATACCGTAGGTGTAGGGAACCGAGTAGAGATTGTCGGGGTCGTAATACTGATTGCGGAACTCGGGTGCGATGTACTGGAAGTTTGGGATGTTGGCGAAGTTCAGCTCCTCCAGCATGCCCTCGTTGATCATACGCTGGATCATGTACTCGGAGGGAATGACGATGTCATAGCCCGTCGAGCCTGAACGAAGTTTGGCGTACATGTCTTCGTTGGAGGCGTAGGTGGTGTAGTTGACCTTGACCTTTTGACCGTAGGTCTCGTAGTAGTACTCCTCAAAGGCGGCGTTGACGTCCAGCGTCCCCTCCGAGCCGTCCGAGATGTACTCACCCCAGTTGTAGACGTTGAGAGTGATGGTGTCCTTGCCGTCGCAGGAGGCAAACGTGATGACCAGCGTCAGCAAAGCGGCAATTAAAAGCAGAAAACGAAGCGTGTGTTTCATTTGACGTCGCCTCCTTTCGCTTCTCGGCGTTCCTGCATCTTCTCACGGACGCGACTGCGCCAGCTGTGAAGACGAGCAAGACCGTCGTCCCGACCGCTGGACAGATTGGAGAGGATCAAAAGCGCCAAAATAGCGATGATCATCAGCGTGGACAGCGCGTAGATGTCGGGCTTGACTTCCTTCTTGGTCATGGAGTAAATGAGAATGGGCAGCGTCTGGAAATCGCTTCCCGAGCAGAAATACGAGATAACGAAATCGTCCAGCGACAGTGTAAACGCCATGATGAAGCCGGTTACGATGCCGGGCATGATGCAGGGCAACTCCACCTTAAAGAAGGACTGGATGGGCGTGCACCCCAGATCCTGCGCCGCTTCGGGCAGGTGCTTGTCCATCTGACGGAACTTGGGGGTGACGTTGAGAATGACGTAGGGCAAATTGAAGGTGACGTGCGCGATGAGCAACGTCCAGAAATTGAGCTTTTCGGTCGAACCGAGGCGAGCGCCGACGAACACGAACAGCAGCATCATGGAAATACCCGTGACGATATCGGGGTTCATCATGGGGATGTTGGTCAGCGAAGTGATGGTGCCGCGCAGGAATTTAGAGCGCATACGGTGCAGACCAAGGGATGCTGCCGTGCCGATCAGAGTGGCGGTCACGGCCGAGGAAATGGCGAGAACGAGGGTGTTCTTCAGCGCGGCAAAGGTTTCGGCACTGCGGAACAGCTCCTGATACCAGTAAAAGGAAAAGCCGGTGAAAACGCCTGTGTTGTTGGTGCTGTTAAACGAGAAGAGCATGAGCACCAGAATCGGGATATACATGATCGCCAGAATGAGGGCGATGTAGGACTTGGACAGTATTTTCATACGATCACCGTCCCTTCATCATCCGAGAAGCGGTTCATGATGGCCATGGAAATGAGGATCAGGATCATCATAACCAGCGAAATAGCCGCTCCCACGTTGTAGGTGATGGGATTTTGGAACTGACGCTCAATGGTGTCACCGATCAGATCGAACGTACCGCCACCCAGCTTCTGCGAGATGTAGAAGGTGGAGATGGAAGGAACGAACACCATGGTCACGCCTGAAATGATACCCGAGGCAGACAAGGGAAGGACGACGCGGAACAGCGTCTGGACGTTATTGCAGCCCAAATCGTTTGCCGCTTCGATATAGCGCTTGTCCATCTTGGAGATGGTGGCGTGAATGGGAAGCACCATGTAGGGAAGGAAATTGTAAATCATGCCGAATACAACGGCAGGTGCCGTGCCGACGATATGCACCGGCTCAAGACCGAGCATCATCAAGAAATTGTTGAGAAAGCCGCCGTCATCCAGAATGGCCATCATGGAGTAGGTGCGGATAAGCAGATTCATCCACATCGGCAGCATAAGCAACAGCATGACGATCTTCTGTGCGCGCTCGGACAACTTGGCGATGCAATACGCCAGCGGATAACCGATCAGTAGACATAGTACGGTGGCCACGACCGACATGGAAAAGGAAAGGGTGAATGTTTCCGTGTGATCGCCCAGCGCCAAAATGTTGTCCCACGTAAACGCACCTGATGCATCGGTAAACGCGTAGTAAAGAACGAAGATCAGCGGAGCGACGATAAACAGCACCGTCCAGACGATATGAGGCGATGCCGAAACGTAGGCAAAGGGAGAGGATCTTCTCTTTGCGGGGGGCTTTTTGGATACCGTCATTATTCTTCGCCCTCCTCAAACTCCGGCTCAGATAGCTTGTCCAGCTCATCCGAGAAGGAGGAATAGTCACCGAAGCGACCCGAATAGACGGATTTTTTCATGATATGAATGGCATCGGGCTCGATGTGCAGACCGATGGTAGCGTCGGGTGCGACGTAGTCTGAAGTCTCGATCATCCACTTAAAGCCACACACATCTACGATGATCTCGTAGTAGTCGCCCTTGAAGGTGACCGAGGTGACAGTGCCCTTGAGCATACCTTGCTCGGGCGCTACGACGTCAACGTCCTCGGGACGGACGACGATATCGACCGGCTCACCCTTGGCAAATCCGCTGTCAAGGCAGTCGAAATTCTGACCTGAGAAGCGGGCGCGATAGTCTTCAAGCATGGTGCCGGCGAGAATTTTGCTCTCCCCGATAAAGTCGGCAACGAAGGCATTGACGGGCTCGTTGTAAATATCAGTAGGCGTACCGATCTGCTGGATGCAGCCGTCCGACATAACGACGACGGTGTCCGACATGGACAGCGCCTCCTCCTGGTCGTGGGTGACGTAAATGAAGGTGATGCCGGTGCGCTTTTGCATGTTTTTCAGCTCGACCTGCATGTCCTTGCGCAGCTTGAGGTCAAGTGCACCGAGCGGCTCGTCGAGCAGCAGTACCTTAGGGTGATTGATCAGCGCGCGAGCAATTGCCACGCGCTGCTGCTGACCGCCCGAAAGGGTGGTCACCTTGCGATGCTCAAAGCCCTTGAGGTTGACCATGGCAAGCATGTCCTTGACCTGGCGCACGATGTCCTTTTCAGGGATGTGCTTCAGTCGCAGACCGAACGCGATGTTCTCAAAAACATTCAGGTGCGGAAACAGAGCGTACTTTTGAAATACGGTGTTGACAGGACGCTGATAGGCAGGGATGTCGTTGGTCAGCTTGCCGTCAAACAGCACCTCGCCTTCATCCGGGGTTTCAAAGCCGCCGATGATGCGAAGCGTGGTGGTTTTTCCGCAGCCCGAGGGGCCGAGAAACGTAATAAATTCCTTGTCGTGGATGTCGAGATTGATCTTGTTCAGAATGGTCTCGCCATCGAAACTTTTAGAGATGTTTTTGAGTTGAATCAGGATATTTTGGTTCATTCCGCATAAATACTCCTTTGAAAAAAGAAATAAATACCAGCCTTCCTCTTTTGAGCCGCGTGGCGGAACAGAGAACAGTTAGGACGAAAATGGCCGTGACGCGCGATATGCTTGTCCGTGCGACGCCGTTTCTGTGGGAACTGTCCGAAAGGTCTAGCTTATATTTTAACAGACAATGCCCTAAAATGCAATAGGATTTTACGATATTTTCAAAAAATCGTGATTATTCCCGAAGAGGCGCAATTAATTGCGAAAAAACCGAATTATTTGGGATATTCTCGCCCATGCTCCCGTATGCTTGAAAAAACGCCAAAATGCTCTTAAATACTCGATTTTTGTGGGCTGTCGAAGGCGACGGAACGGAACAGCTGCAGACAAAAAAGGTAAAGTGAGAGCGCGCTGCCGCACCGGAGCAAAACGTACATGGAAAGCAGCCAAAGAAGAACCATCATACCGCAGGAAATTCCGTGCACGAGGCGCTGTGCACAGAAGGGGTCAAGTGAGGTAAAAGCGCGGTGACGTGCGCAGAGAAAGCAGAGCAAAATCCTCGCCCCGTCAAAGCCCTGCAAGGGCAGCAGATTGAGCAACCCAAAGAAAAGCGAAAGGGGAATGAAGGAGGTAACAAATTCCATGGCAACGCCGAGAGGGAGGAGTATTAGACGACAGAGTAGCGCCGCGGCGACGTTGGCCACGGGGCCGCCCAGGGCGCAGTACAGCTCCGCATCGTAAGAAGAGAAGGGCGCACCTGCAATCAGGCGTAGCCCCGTGTGTGTGCGGCGTACCCTGACCATGCGTACACCCACCGCGTGAGCGGCGAGCATATGGCCAAGACCGTGGATGACAATACCGCACAGAACGGCGATCAGGGAAAGGATGGAAAAACGGTCGTTCATGGCACACCTCCGCGCGTGATCTATCATCCTAATATTTATGAAAAACGGTGTATTTAAAGACCAAATACAGCGTATTATATATGAAAAGTAAGAATTTGGCAAAAAATTCATTGCGCGACGCTTGACAATCGGGCGATTATCTTATATAATGTGAATAGGATAATATCGAACAATACCACGCTGCTATTTAGCTGTGGGACGATCATATTTCTTCGCGGCGATGGTAAAGACCTTCGCGCAAGGTAAAAATAAGGAGGTAAAAACGAATGAAACTTTTGATTCTCAACGAAACCATTCCCGGAACCAATCTCAAGCGTTCCGATCTCGGTGGACTGACGGGTAAGCCCTTTTTGAACCAGCTGTTTATGGTCAGCGACGGCGTTATGCTCTCGCAGATCCGTAAGATTGCCGGTATTGACGGTTCAACGCTGCAAAACTGGACCAAGCGCGGCTGGGTGCCCAACGCACAGCTCAAGCGCTACGGTATCGACCAGGTTGCGCACATTCTTCTGATCAATATGCTGCGTTCCTGCCTGCAGCTTGATCGCATTGCTTGGTTGCTGCATTATATCAACGGCTCTGTCGAGGATCGCAGTGACGATATCATCACCGCGTCTGAGTTGTACGATTCCATCTGCACCACGCTGGACTACCTGCACGCAGAAGAAGAGTGCACCATTGAGAGCGTCCGCCCCATGATCGAGCGCGCGATCGTTGATTACGTAGAACCCGTGGAGGGTGCGAAGGAGCGACTGACCAACGCGCTGGAGATCATCATTGGCTCGTACTGCGCGTCCATGATCAAGCGCACTGCAGACGCCAAGATGAAGGATCTGATGGGAAGCGTAGAAGAGTAATTGGAGCTGACGCAAGAAAAAATAAATTTTTCTTGAAAAAGGCTTGACAATTTTCACTTTTGTGATATAATAGTTCCGTTGCCGCAAGAGCGGCGGCGGAATATGCGAGAGTGGCGGAACAGGCAGACGCGCACGTTTGAGGGGCGTGTGGTTAACACCGTACGGGTTCAAGTCCCGTTTCTCGCACCAAACACAAAAGACCCGGACCAACCGGTTCGGGTCTTTTTGTTTTATGTTGGCATTAAGGTTTGAAGTTGCAACCCGTAAGGGTTGCTTGTTTAGCATTGAACAAGGGTGCTACAGATTTTCCTCTGATAAATGGGCATCTACGTTGGAGGCCAGCAGAATGTGTGGCGCGATGAGGTGGACGTGCTCGCCCGTGGAGCGAGTGACGTAGTCGTACAGATACCGCAATACATTTTTGCCTTGACGATACGGATTTTGGAAAATGGCAGCGGTCGCGAGGCGATCCTTTAGGATCTGGGGCGTTTGACGGAGCAGGTCGGTGGTGATGATGGTCAAGTCCTGCTTGCCGTGACGACGGATGCAATCACAGGCAATGACAGAGCTGGCCGTTGCCATGTAGATGCCGCCGAGCGTCGGGTTGTCACGCAGAAGCTGTTCGGTAACCTCGGTCACACGGCCGGGATCGTCGAAATGCTCGTAAATGCGGATGCTTGAAAAGACGTTTTGCTTGGCGTAGTCGGTAAATCCGTCGATGTATTCCATGTTGACGGGAGAGTTTTTGGCGGCGACCAACAACGCCACGTCCCGTTTCGCGCAGGTCATTTCCAGCATTTCGGCGGCCATACTGCCTGCCGTGTGAGCGTCGACACCGACGTGAACGACGCGCTTGGTATCGGGAATGTCGTTGGCGACTGTGGCAAAGCACATCCCCTCGTCGCTGTATTGATCGATCAAAGTGCGAATGATGTCCAGCTCGTTCAGCATTGAGGACAAAAAGAGCACGACACCGCGGTAGCCGGCCTCTGCAAAGGCGCGGATGAGTTCTTCTGCGCGGGCAAGACAAGCGGAGCTGTTGGTATAATCCAGCTTGCGGATATCAACCGTGACGTTGTACTTGTCGAGCGTCTGCGCTGTGGCCTGCATGCCGTCGATGATGGCATCCACGTATTCATCCACGGGGCAGAACAAGATCGCGCCGATGGTGATGGGGGCACGACGCAAGCCCTGCGCGGCCGAGTTAGCCTTATATCCCAGCTGCTCGGCTGTTTCCAACACCAGCTGCTTTGTTTCGGGACGGATGCGATCCTTGCCCGAAAGGGCGCGGTTGACCGTTCCAACCGAAACGCCCGCCGCGCGTGCAATATCGTAAATTGTGACCTTCTTTTGGCTCATTTTTCTACCGCCTTGCCTCTTTATAATGTTATCATTATACCAATTTTTTTGTAGGATTGCAAGTCCTTGTTTGTTATTTTGTTTTTTATTTCAAACGCTTGACAAAAGCCGGCGTGAGTGATATAATTATTTGCGTAACCGATTACGCATTTTGAGAACGAAAGGCGGTTAACGCATATGAAACATGGAAAAACGACGCTGACATTTGCAGGACAGGCAGGCTTTATTTTGGAGTCTGTCAACGGCTTGCGTGTTGGCGTAGATTTGTATTTATCCAACTGCTGCGAGAGATTCGTCGGATTTAAGCGTCTGATGCCCTATCTGTACAATCCGCAGACGCTGGCGTTGGATGTGGTGGTAGCGACGCACGCGCATTACGACCACTTCGATCCCGATTCCGTGCCGCTACTTTTGAGCGATGGAAAGGCGGAGCTGGTATGTGCCTGCGACGTCAAGGAAGAAGCTCTTAAGCTGGGGCTCGACGAAAGCCGCATCACCTACCTGAAGCAGGGCGACGCTTATTGCAGGGAAGAGGTGACTATCGAGGCCATGCCTTGCGATCACGGCGAGCTTGCTCCCGACGCGCTGGGACTTCTGATTACGCTGGATGGTAAAAAGATCTATATCACGGGCGATACGGCTTACCGCGAGGATTATTTTGAAAATCCCGAGCTGCATGGCGTTGATGTGCTGATTCTGCCCATCAACGGGGCCTTTGGTAATATGGACGCGCATGACGGCGCTCGTGCGGCAGGTGTGATTGCCCCTGCGCTGACCATACCGTGCCACTATTGGAACTTTGCCGAGCACGGCGGTGATCCGTTTGCTTTTATGAACTGTATGAAAAACGATCATCCCGACCTGCCGTATCTCATGATGCGTCCGGGCGAGACGATCGAGCTGTAAGAATTGACGTAAGAGGTAGACACATGCAAAAGGAAATGAAAGTATTTTTGAGTGAGGGACGCTCGCGCGGCCGCATCGTTACCATGCCCGTGCCCGAGGTTGCCCCCGGTATGGTGCTCGTCAAGGTGGCCTATTGTGGCATCTGTGGCACCGATCAGGATCTGTTCTCGGGGGAATGTAGCTTTGCCGAAAATGGACAGGTGACTTATCCCGTTCGCCTCGGCCACGAGTGGTCGGGCATCGTTGAGGCCGTTGGTGATGGCGTAACGAGCTTCAAGCAGGGAGACCGTGTGGTCGGCGACAACGCTGTCAGTTGCGGTAAGTGCGAAGCCTGCCTTGCGGGGGATCATGCCCATTGCGCTCATATGCTCAACGTAGGTACGATTGATCCCGTTTACGACGGTGCGTTTTGCGAGTATTATATCATCGCTGCGCACCATCTGCATAAGATTCCCGACAGTATCTCGCTCAAGGAGGCCTCGTTGGCTGAACCCTTGTCGGTGGCGTATGGTGGAATCAAACATATGAGCATTACGAAAAACTCTACCGTTGCTGTCATCGGTACGGGATGCATTGGCATGGCGGCCGTTGTGTTGGCCAAGTGCCTCGGTGCCAAGACTGTCTGGATGATTGGCCGTAACGAGAGTAAGCTGTCTGCCGCCCGCGATTTGGGCGCGGAGATCATCAATATCAAGGAGTGTGACGCCGTCGAGGCTGTCATGGCCGCGACCGACGGACGCGGTGCCGACTTCGTGCTGGAATGCTCGGGGGCCCGTGAGACCTTCAAGCAGGCCATTGACCTCGCTGCTTTCCGCGCCGTCGTCGCCCTCATCGGCTTCTATGAGCACAAAGAGAACGACGTTAACGTTGATACCATGGTTGCCAAGGCTCTGACTTTGATCGGCGTCATGGGCGAGATGGGCAATATGGCGGGTGCATTGCGCATTTTGGCCGAGCACAAGCCCAATATGCTTCCCATTATCACAGATGAGTTGGATTTCGACGATTGCATCGTCGGCTTTACAAGAAAGAATTATCCGAACGCGGTCAAGATCGCGGTCAGGATCGGAGGGGAGGACTGACATGAGCAGAGTAGCCATTATCGGAAAGCAACAGCCCCTTGTCATCCGCGAGCGCATCAAGGCGTATCTCGAGTCCGAGGGACATACGGCTGACATTCTCTATATGCCCACCCGCAATGCGTCGGAGTGGATCGACGAGCTGAAAGGCTATAACGCCATCATCTCGGCGGGCGAAAAATTCCCCGGCGTGGTGTTCGAGTCGCTGAGGAGCGATCTCAAGCTCTTGTCTCGCTACGGTGTCGGCACGGACGAGATCGATAAGGTGACGGCAGCCAACTGTGGCGTTGCCGTTTGTAACGCGGCGGGCTCTCTGTCTACCGCTGTGGCTGAGTGCGCCATGGGCATCATTCTGTCGCTTCTGCGCAGTATCCCTACGTCCGACACCGAGGTTAGAGCAGGAGACTGGAGCCGCTTCTTTGAGAGCAAAACGGGCTCGCAGCTTGAGGGCAAGACGGTAGGTATCATCGGCTTTGGAGACATCTCCAAGGCACTGGCCAAAATGCTAACGGGCTTTGATTGCCGCGTCATCGCGTACGATATCTACTGGGATGAGGAAACGGCCAAGCGCCTCGGCGTTACCTATGCCGATATTCCCACCATCCAAAAAGAAGCTGATATTATCAGCATCCACGTGCCTTCCACCCCGCAGACGGACGGCATGATCAATAAGGAATTTTTGAGCGGTATGAAGAAAACAGCCTTCCTCGTCAACACGGCGCGCGGCCGCTTGGTCGTGCCGGAGGACCTTGCTTGGGCCCTGAACAACGGCGTGATTGCGGGTGCGGGCATGGACGTCTTCTCGCCCGAACCTCCCCTGCCGGATAACCCCCTGCTCACGGCTAAGAACACGGTGCTGCTGCCCCACACGGGCGCTTGCACCATCGAGAGCCATGAAAAGGCGGGTATGATGGCGGCGCGCAACGTCGCGGATTTCTTCGCAGGACGGACGGTCAAGACCATCCTCAACCCCGATTACAAAAATCATACGGAGGTGTAAGTACATGAACGACTCAAGAGAATTGCGACAGGACGTCATTGACACCTGCCTGTGGCTCAAGGCGAATGGCTTTGTCTTCTCCACCTGGGGCAATATCAGTGTCAGACTTGATGACGGCAATATTCTGATCACCCCTTCCAAGGTGGACTATGACACCATGACGCCCGAGGACTTGGTGGTACTCGCCCCCGACGGCACGCAGGTGTCGGGCCATCGCCTGTCCACCAGCGAGCGCGAGATCCATCGTCGCGTCATGAACAAGCGCCCTGACGTGGGGGCTATCATCCATATGCATTCTCCTTACGGAATGGCTGCGTCCTCGCGCGACGAGGGCATTCCCGTCTTTACCGAGGAGATGTGTCAGCTGCTCGGCGGCGCCATCCCCATGTCGAGTGAGTTTGTCCCTTCGGATGCGCACGAAAAACTGGGTATCGTCGTGTCCGAGTCGGTCACAGATGCCAATGCCATTCTCATTCGTAACCACGGCCCCATGTGCTTCGGTCGCAATCTGGCTGAAGCGAGAGTGTGCTGCCAGGTGACCGAAAAGACCTGCAAGCTCTATTTGCATCTTTTGGCGGCGGGCGGCATCAAGTTGATCGAGGAACAGTATATTGCCCGCGGCCGAGATTACTTTCTCAATGGCTACGGAAAATCTTGATTTTGGGAGGATATAACCATGAAAGTCGTAACGATGGGCGAAATGATGATCCGTTTCATGCCCAAAAACAATCTTCGCTTTGAGCAGGCCACCGAGTTTGAGGCTTATTATGGCGGTGACGAGTCTATCGTCGCCGTGTCCTTGGCTCGCTTTGGTCTGGAGTCCCGCTACGTGACAAAGCTGCCCGTCAACCCGCTGGGGCAGACGGCCGTCAACAAGCTGCGTGAGCAGGGCATTGACACCTCCTATATCGTTCGCGGAGGCGAGCGTATGGGTCTGAATTTCTACGAAAACGGTGCGTCGGTCAGAGCCTCCAACGTGCTCTACGATCGCAAGTATTCTGCCATTTCGCAGGCTGACCCCGAGGAGTTTGACTTCGACGGCATCTTCAGCGATGCCGACTGGTTCCACGTTGCAGGTATTACGCCTGCGATCAGCCCTAAGGCGGCTGTTCTTGTCGAAGCGGCTATGAAGGCGGCGAAAAAGCACGGCGTGACGGTCAGTGTTGACCTCAACTACCGCAGCAAGCTGTGGACGCCCCAGGAGGCGCAGGCCGTCATGATCCCCCTGATGCAGTACGTCGATGTTTGCATCGGCAACGAGGAGGATGCCGAGAAGGTCTTGGGCTACAAGCCGGACAATACCGACATTACCAAGGGCGAGCTCGATATCGAGGCTTATAAGGATGTCTTTGTCAAGCTTAAGGAACGCTTTGGCTTCAAGTACATTGGATCGACTCTGCGTGAGAGCTATTCTGCGTCGGATAACGGCTGGTCAGCCATGATCTACGACGGCAACGAGTTCTATCGTTCCAGAACCTATCAGATCCACCTGGTTGACCGCGGCGGCGGAGGCGCATCCTTTGCGGCCGGTATGATCTACGGCCTTCTGAATGGCATGTCCATTGCCGACACTTGTGAGTTTGCAACGGCCGCATCGGCACTCAAGCAGACCATCGTGGGCGATTTCAATCTGGCGACGCTGGATGAAGTCAAGAAGCTCATGGGCGGCGACGCATCGGGCCGCGTCAATCGTTAAGCACGGGGAGGATCATCATGATTATTGATAACATTAAGAACGCAAGCAAATATTTCGGCCTTGGCAAGGGCTTTGAGGCCGCGCTGACTTTTCTTGCCAATTATGATGGCAAGGCTGACGAAAAGGCCGATCTGCCCGTTTGTGAGGGCGTTATGGTCAAGTGCCGTCCCTATATGACTAAGGCGGTTGAGGACTGTTCTTTCGAGGCGCACGAGAAGTACGCTGATATTCATTTTGTTGTGTCGGGCTGTGAGTGCATCGGCTATGCGCCCATCGACGCGCTGACCGTTGTCCGTCGCGACGAGGATAAGGATATGATCTATCTGGAGGGACAGGGCATCAACGTGCCCCTTGGCCCCGGAGATTTCATGATCACACTGCCCGATGACGCACATATGCCCTGCGTCAAGCAGGACGAAAGTGTGTTCTGCGCCAAGCTTATCGCTAAGGTTTTACTGTAAAAGAGAGGAGAAATATTATGTCTTACCAAATGTCGCTCAAAGAAAGAGTTATCAGCTATACCAAGGAAACGGGTATTCTGCCCTGCATCAAGCTGCACCATAAGGACGACTATATTGCCTACGCGCAGGCCATGTACGATGGCGGTGCACGCGTCATCGAGGTCACGATGACCACCCCCGGTGTGCTCGAGGCCATCGAGGCCATTTCGGATCACTTTGGAGACAAGCTGCTGGTAGCGGCAGGTACCGTTCTGGATCCTACCTCGGCCCGCGAGGTCATTCTGCACGGCGGTAGCATCATCGTCAACCCCTGCGTCATCGAGGACGTCATCGACGTCGCCAACCGCTACAACGTGCCCGTCTTCAGCGGCGCATTCACCGCAACCGAGGTCTTCACGGCCATGAGAGCCGGCGCGACCATGGTCAAGATCTTCCCCGGCGCCCTGGGCGGCCCCAAGTACATGACCAACCTCAAGATGGTCTTCCCCGACGTCAACCTGATCCCCTCCGGCGGTATCACCCCCGATAACGCAGCCGAGTTCATCAAGTGCGGCGCTTGCGCAGTTTCCGGCGCGAGAACCTTTATGGACTTTGAGAAGATCGAGCGCGAGGGCCTCGTTTCGGTCACCAACCAGGTCAAGAAGTTCATCGACCTGATCGCAGAGGCCAAGAAGGATCTGCCGATTATTCCGTAAGCAGTATAAGCTCGGCAGAGGTCTTGTACCTCTCCCGATTTGTGTTATCATGGGATTACATCGTAGGGCGGGGGCTTGCTCCCGCCGTGACGAATAACTTGCGCCGAAAAGGCGGCGGGAGTAAACCCCCGCCCTACAAATGAACAAGTCCGTTTTTAACGGACTTGTTCATTGAAAATCTGTCGG
>JAZLDE010000114.1:0-11963 GCA_045614625.1 Eubacteriales bacterium | reverse complement strand
CCTTCGGGCGCTTGGAAAGAATAGGAGATTTCGCCCTCTGCGGAGGGCGACCAAAGGCTCTGCCTTTGGAATCTGCAAGCCTTTTAAAAAAGGCTTGACCGAAAACTTTATGATGGTTGGCAAATACTTTTACTCCACCCTCGCGAAAATCAACGGTCTCTCCTCCGGCTTTTCGTCGCCGATGGTGGTCGAAGCGAGCAATCTCTGCTCGGCGGCGGCAAAGCGGCTCTCGTCGCAGGTGTAGAGCGTGGCGATCGGATCGCCCGCGCGGACGTATTCACCCGTCTTGGCGCGCAGTATCAAACCTGCGGTGTAATCGATCTCGTCCTCCATGG
This sequence comes from Eubacteriales bacterium, assembly GCA_045614625.1. Taxonomy (GTDB): domain Bacteria; phylum Bacillota; class Clostridia; order Oscillospirales; family CAG-272; genus SIG644. The sequence continues at coordinate 11,628 of JAZLDE010000114.1, read as the reverse complement.
TGTTGCGGCCAGCGCCCAAAAGAAGGCTCGTGATACCGTAGCCCTCGGTGTCAACCGATACGACGTAGCCGTCGCGCGGCGCTTTGACCGTGTACTCATGGGTTGCCTTGGCAAAGGTCTCCGGATGATAAATCACCGTATCGTCGCCGCCCTGTGCCTTAACCATGCGCGCCAGCGTGTCAAGCGCACGTCCGCTTGTGATCGCATCGCGCACCTTGGCTTCACATTCGGCGCGGTCGCCGTGCTCGCCCGTCAGGGTCAGCATATCGGTCGCAAGCGCGATACAAATGTCGGTCAGATCCTCGGGGCCGCGGCCGCAAAGCACGTCAATGGCCTCGATAACCTCCAGCGTGTTGCCGATGGCATAACCGAGAGGGCGGTCCATGTCGGTGATGAGCGCCAGCATCTTCTTGCCTGCTCGTTTGCCAATGTCGACCATCAGTCCGGCTAGCTTTTTGCTGTCCTCCAACGACTTCATAAACGAGCCGCTGCCCGTCTTGACATCCAGCACGATGCAATCGTCGTCAGCCGCCAGCTTTTTGCCCATGATACTCGATGCGATCAGCGGCATGCTGTCCACCGTCGCGGTCACGTCGCGCAGGGCATACAATTTCTTATCCGCAGGGGCGAGATTTTTGCTCTGCCCTACGATGGCGATGCCGACCTCGTTGACGATGCGCTCAAACTCCTCGGTTGAAAGCGAGGTGCAAAAGCCGGGAATGGCCTCGAGCTTGTCGATCGTGCCGCCCGTGTGCCCCAGCCCTCGGCCGCTCATTTTGGCAACCTTGACGCCACACGACGCGACGATGGGGGTGACGACAAGACTGGTCTTATCACCCACGCCGCCCGTCGAATGCTTGTCAACGCGGATGCCGTTGATACGGGAAAAGTCCAAGCGGTCGCCCGAATCACGGACGGCCAGCGTCAACGCAGTTGTCTCGCGGACATCCATGCCGCGAAAATACACGGCCATGCAAAAGGCGGCGGCTTGATAGTCAGCGACCTCGCCCTTCACGTAACCCTCGATAAACGCGCGGATCTCTTCATCGGAAAGAGGCAGACCGTCGCGTTTTTTCTTGATGATATCGTATGCTCTCATGGGAGTCCTCCTCAGAGATTCTCTTTTGTAAACGAAAGAGGGAGTATTTCGTCCAGGCAATAGACCTTGACGCCCTCGGACGAGCCGAGAACGATCTCAAAATCCGAGCTGCAAAATTCAGCCATAACCTGGCGGCAGATGCCGCAGGGAGCGCACGGTTCACCAGGCTGTCCCTCACGCCCGCCCGCGATGGCGATCATAGCAAAATCACGCTCGCCCTCGCACACAGCGGTAAAAAAGGCAGTGCGTTCGGCGCAATTGACGGCTCCGTAAGCGGCGTTTTCAATGTTACAGCCAAGGTACACTTTTCCCGATTTGGTCAGGAGCGCGGCTCCGACGGTAAAGTGGGAGTAGGGGGCGTAGGCTTTCTTACGGGCGGAGTCAGCGAGCTCATATAATTCTTTGTGGTTCATATATTCCTCCTGTTGGGGAGATTGGGGATTGTGCTGGATTTGTTACGACTTTTTCTACGGACGCGCATACTGCTTCGCGCTGCGCGGTGCCGGCTTTTGATGTACTTTCTTTGTCCCTGAACAAAGAAAGTACGAAAGAAAATCAGCTTAAGGGCTTAATGCCCTTAAGAAACCCGCAAAATTTCCTGCTTTGGCATATCTGCCGCTCGTAGTGGCTTGGCGGCGAGAGATACAAAATGAGATTTTATGTCTTTCTCCTTCTGCTCTTTGAAGAGCGGCACGAAAAGGGGAATCCAAGGGGGAACGCCTTGGCGCGCTTTCTTGGTTCGTTCTTTGCCGCGCGGCAAAGAATGAACGTCAAAAATGCTTTCCGCGCAGCGCGAAGCAGTATGCGCGTCCGTAGAAGAATCAGTAAAAAAGTTAGCTTTCCTTTACTACCTCTCCCCAAAAACTCTTCCCCGCGGTATCCTTCTGTTCAAGTCCCAGCGCCTCCAGCACCGTCGCGGAAATGTCGCAAAATCCAACTCTGGTGCCAAGATCGACGCCCGCCTTAACACCGCCGCCGATCATCAGCATCGGTGTGTGCTCGCGCGAGTGGTCGGTCGAGGGCGTGGAGGGGTCACAGCCGTGGTCGGCCGTGATGATCAGAGCATCCTCTTTTCCAAGACGAGACAAAAATTCGGGCAGCCACGCGTCAAATCTTGTCAGCGCCGCGGCATAGCCGTCGACGTCGTTGCGGTGGCCAAAGGTCATATCAAAATCAACCAGATTGACAAAGCAAAGACCGTGGAAGTCGCGCTCGGTCATAGACAGAGCGGTCGTCATGCCCTCGTCATTGTTGCCCGTGCGGTGTCCTTCCGTCACGCCCTGCCCTGCAAAAATGTCGGAGATCTTACCGACGGAAATAACGTCCATACCGCTTTCCTTGATGACGTCCAGCATGGTGGGTGCGGGAGGCAGGAGTGAATAGTCGTGACGGCGCGGGGTGCGCTTGAAGGGATGCTCGCCCTCAAACGGACGGGCAATGACGCGACCGACGCCGTGGCGCCCCACAAGCAGCTCGCGTGCGATCTCGCAATAGCGGTACAATTCTTCGATCGGGACGATGCCTTCGTGCGCCGCGATCTGGAACACGCTGTCGGCCGAGGTATAAACGATCAGCGCGCCGGTGCGAAGATGCTCCTCGCCATAGTCGCGGATGACGTCAGTGCCTGAATAGGGCTTGTTGCAAATGACACGTCTGCCCGTCGCCTGCTCAAAAGCGGCGATGACCTCGCCAGGGAAGCCGTCAGGATAGGTGGGCAGAGGTCGCTCGGAGACCAACCCCGCGATCTCCCAGTGACCGATGGTGGTATCCTTGCCTGCCGACAGCTCGCGCATACGGGCATAAGCGGCTATCGGTGCATCGACACCACCGCCGACGCCCTCAATGTTGAACAGACCCAGCTTGGCTAAGTTGGGGCAATCGAACGCAGCGCTCTTACGAATGGCGCCCAGCGTGTTACTGCCCGCGTCGCCGAAGGAGGCCGAGTCGGGCATCTCACCGATGCCGACGCTGTCCAGTACGATGATAAAAAAGCGTTTGATCATATCAGCTTCCTCACGCAATCTCCAGCGCGATCTCGATCATGTTGGTGAAGGCGGTCTCACGTGCCTCGGCCGTCATATTGACGCCCTCCTTGACGAAGGAGTCGCTGACGGTGCAGATGCACAGCGCCTTCTTGCCCGCGCGGGCGGCGTTGCAATACAGCGCGGCGGATTCCATCTCGACGCCCAGGACGCCCATCTTAGCCCATTCCATGTCGCTGTGAGCATCGTCGTAGAAAATATCGGACGAGAAAATGTTACCGACCTTATAGTTGACGCCCTTGGCAGCGCAGGCATCGGCAGCAGCACGGAGCAGACCGAAGTCTGCAATGGGTGCAAAGGTGCCGGGCAGACGGTACTGCGTTGCAAAGTTGCCGTTGGTGCAAGCGCCCATGGCCAGAATGATATCCAAAATGTTCAGATCGGGGTCGAATGAGCCGCACGAGCCGACGCGGATGATGTTCTCCACGCCAAACGAATTGTAAAGCTCGTAAGAATAAATACCAATGGAGGGCTGGCCCATGCCCGACGCCATGACAGACACGCGCTTGCCCTTATAGTAGCCGGTGTAGCCCTGCACACCGCGGATGTTGTTGACCAGTTTGGCGTCGGTCAAGAAATTTTCTGCGATGAACTTAGAGCGAAGCGGGTCGCCCGGCATCAGCACGGTTTTGGCGAAATCGCCTTCGTTAGCAAGAATATGAGGGGTTGCCATAATACATTCTCCTTTAATTATCAATTATCAATATTTTGCATCGCCTGCGGTACCGTCTTTGACGATACGAACAACGCGGCTGGTACCAAGGCGATCCGCGCCCAGCGCGATCATATCCTCAGCATCAACGAGGCTGGAAATACCGCCTGCCGCCTTTACCTTTACTTCTGCGCCGACGTTCTCGCGCATGAGCTTGACATCCTCGCGGGTCGCGCCTGCAGTGGAAAAGCCGGTCGAGGTCTTGATATAATCTGCGCCCGCCTCGGTGACGATATGGCACATTTTGATCTTCTCCTCTTCGGTCAGCTGGCAGGTCTCGATGATGACCTTGAGGATATGGTCACCGCACACAGCCTTGATGGCCTTGATCTCAGCGAGCAGCTCGGCATCACGACCGTCCTTCAGGTCACCCAGATTGATCACCATATCGATCTCATCCGCGCCCTCGGCAATGGCCTCCTTGGCCTCGAAGCACTTGACGGCGGTGGTGTTATATCCATTGGGGAAGCCGATGACGGTGCAGATGCACAGCTTGTCCCCGACGTACTCCTTGGCGCGCCCCACGTAGGACGGAGGGATGCAGACCGAGGCGGTTCCATAGGCGATACCGTCGTCGCAGATCTTGCGGATATCCTCCCAGGTTGCCGTAGTGGCAAGCAAGGTGTGGTCACAGCGCGAAAGAATTTGTTTGATTTCCATAATTTTTCTGCCTTTCGTTTGCGTTCTTTTCTATATTATACTGATTTTTCCCTGTATTTGCAATAGTTTTGCGCAAAAATCCTTGACAGAGCCTCAAAACTATGCTAAAATAACGCCAATGGCTGTGACAAGAACGAGTAGCTTGCGGCAAACCGAACAGAGAGCGACCGGTGGCTGAGAGGGGCACGGACTCCGCAGGTGAATACATCTTTGAGCTTCGCACCGAGCCGCATTTTGCGGGGTAGGCTGCGACGGTCGCGCCCGTTACGGCGCATGGGTATGGCTGTACCCGCAGAGCGAGGCTCGCGCGAGCGGCTTCGGAACAAAGGTGGTATCACGGGTTCCCCGTCCTTTTCGGACGCGGGGATTTTTTTGTTTTCACCGCAAAAAGATTACAATTTGGAGGTAAATACAATGCAAATTTATGAAGAGCTGGTAGCCCGCGGACTGATCGCCCAGGTGACCAACGAAGAAGAGATCAAGAATCTTATCAACAACGGAAAAGCAACCTTTTACATCGGCTTTGACCCCACGGCAGACTCTCTGCACGTCGGTCACTTCATGGCCCTGTGCCTGATGAAGCGACTGCAGATGGCAGGCAACCGTCCTATCGCCCTCATCGGCGGCGGTACGGCCATGGTCGGCGACCCCTCGGGCAGAACGGACATGCGCTCCATGATGACCAAGGAGACCATCGCTCACAACTGCGATTGCTTCAAAAAGCAGATGGAGAGATTCATTGAGTTCGGCGAAGGCAAGGCAGAGATGGTCAACAATGCCGACTGGCTGCTCGATCTGAACTACGTCGAGGTTTTGCGCGAGGTTGGCGCTTGCTTCTCCGTCAACAACATGCTGCGCGCTGAATGCTACAAGCAGCGCATGGAGAAGGGCCTGTCCTTCCTGGAATTTAACTACATGATCATGCAGAGCTACGACTTCTATCGTCTGTTCCAGACCCACGGCTGTAATTTGCAGTTCGGCGGCAACGACCAGTGGTCCAACATGCTGGGCGGCACCGAGCTCATCCGCCGCAAGCTGGGCAAGGACGCGCACGCCATGACCATCACTCTGCTGCTCAACTCCGAGGGCAAGAAGATGGGCAAGACCGCCAAGGGTGCCGTTTGGCTTGATCCCAACAAGACCACGCCTTATGAATTCTACCAGTACTGGAGAAACGTCGAGGATGCGGACGTACTCAAGTGCATTCGCATGCTGACCTTCCTGCCCCTGGAGGAGATCGACAAGATGAGCACCTGGGAGGGCGCACAGCTCAACGAAGCCAAGGCAATTCTGGCCTTTGAGCTGACCAAGCTGGTTCACGGCGAGGAGGAAGCAACCAAGGCACAGGACGCCGCCAAGGCGCTGTTCGGTGCCGGTGCTGACGGTGCCAACGTTCCCACGGTCGAGCTGTCTGCCGCTGATTTCGAGGGCGGTGTGGCAGATCTTCTGACGCTGCTGGTCAAGGCAGAGCTGGTTCCCTCCAAGTCGGAGGCACGCCGCGCCGTTGAGCAGGGCGGTGTCACCGTAGCCGACGCCAAGGTCACCGATATCAAGGCCACCTTCCCTGTTGCTGATTTCGCGGACGGTATCATCATCCGCCGCGGTAAAAAGGCGTTCAAGAAGGTTGTTATTAAGTAAGAATAGAACGATGAGGGGGACTTCTTGAAAGAAGTCCCCCTCTGAGTTTTTGCTAAAGTCTATACCGCTTCTCCTTTTGACGCTCACACTGTGCTTCGCACGCGTTCGCTGTTCAGCATTTCATGTTCATTCTTTCTCATCCGAGAAAGAACGAACCAAGAATAACGCGGGTATCTAATTGAGTGCTTATGGGAAAGTTGAATTACCCGCTGCCGAAGAATTTTGCAAGCAAAATTCTTCCTACAGAAAATAAAAATTCAATCAGGGCCTAATGCCCTTAAGAAACCCGCAAGATTTTTTGCTTTGGCGTATCTGCCGCTCGTGGTGGCAAAACGGCAGGCGGTGTATAAAAAGCATTTATGTCTTTCTCCTTTTTCTCTTTGCAGAGCGGCAATCGCAGGGAGGCCTCGGAGGGAACGTCCGAGTTCCCTTTCTTTCGCCATTTCTTTGTGGAACGACAAAGAAATGGCAATTCTGCTTTTACCGAGCGCGCGAAGCTGTGCGAGGCCGTCAGCGAAGTGGTAAAAAATTCAGCTAAACCCCACAAAAAAAGAAAAACAAAACCCCCGCCTTCAACCGGAGCTCGAAGACGGGGATCTTATTATATTTGCTTAATTAGTCGCAAACGTAAGGCAGAAGTGCTACCTGACGTGCACGCTTGATCGCGGTGTTAACCTCGCGCTGATGCTTAGCGCAAGCACCGGAAATACGTCTGGGCATGATCTTACCGCGCTCGCTGATGAACTTTCTCAGCTTCGCAGTGTCCTTGTAGTCGATGAACTCGACCTTATCAGCACAGAATACGCAAACTTTCTTTCTTCTTCTCGTAACAGGACGAGGAGCGCGAGCTACGGGAGCCGCTGCATTTTCAACTTTATTATCCATGATCAACATCAATCCTCCTTGTAAATTTTAACAAACGGTCGCCTCAGAAGGGCAGATCGTCATCCGCCTTAAGCTCTTCGAAACGGGGCGCGTCAACGCCGACTTGCGAAGAGAAGGACGGGGTTGCATAAGCGTCGGGGGTATAGGTCTGTCCGGCGCCGCTCTCGTTTTTGCTGTCGACAAACATTGCTTCGTCAACAACAACCTCAGTTGCATAGCGCTTCTGACCCTGCGCATCCTGCCAGGTGCGGGTCTGGATAGAACCGGTCAGGCAAATAGCGGAACCCTTGCGGAAATAGCGCGCGATGAACTCTGCCGTGCTTCTCCATGCAACGCAGCTGATGAAGTCCGCCTGGGGACCCGACTGCGAGTCGTTTCTGGACGCATAGCGGCGGTTGACAGCCAGAGTGAAGGATACGACAGAAACGTTGTTGTTCTGTGTCTGCTTCAGCTCGGGGTCTGCACAAAGACGGCCACACAGGATAACTTTGTTCAGATTCAGACTTGACATACTCGATAACGCCTCCTTTTACGGATTATAATCGGGAATCGCTTATTCAGCGTCAGCTTCAACTACAGCCTCAGCCTCAGCAGCCTCAGCCTCAACGGCTTCAGCAACGGCAGCAGCGGCAGCCTCAGCAGCGGCAACCTTCTTTGCTGCAGCTTCAGCGGCATCGTAGTCCAGCTTGATCACCATGCAGCGCATAACACTCTCGTCGATGTTAGCAAGACGCTGCAGCTCTGCGGGGAAAGCACCCTCGGACTTGAACGTGACAACAATGTAGTAGCCCTCGTTCATGTCGTCGATGGGGTATGCCAGACGGCGGCTGCCCCACTCTGCGACTTCCACGATCTCTGCGTTTGCGGTGATGGTAGAGGTAAACTTCTCTACGGTTGCCTTTGCGGCATCATCGCCACTTGCGCAATTGATGATGAACATACACTCGTAAGAACTAATGATTTTTTCCATACTGTTTTACACCTCCCTATGGACTTTCGACCGTGCCGACTTGATTTTTTGCACGGTAAGGAGACGGGCGCTCCGGCACCCGTATCAAAACGGGATTATATCATATTTTCTCTTTCTTGTCAAGCCTTTTTTGAAATTTTAAACGAAAATCTCCCCCATTTTTCGTCATTTTGCAGATTTTTCCGTTTTTTTCATTCGGCTATTGCAATCGAATACAAATTTATATATAATATTTACAGATAGCATATCATTTGACCAACAAAGGAGGTTCTCATGGCAAAAAAGCGAAGCAACAGCAAACGTGTCGTTTCCATCATCATCTTTTTGCTTGTTTTGATCGCGGCGATCGTGGCCTATCTCAATCCCAATCTGTTTGAGCAGCCCGAGCCGCAGGATCCCACCCCCACCCCCCCCGTAACGTCGACCGAAGGGCAGGTGCCCGTCCACGTAATCGACGTCGGGCAAGGCGACGCGATCCTGCTGACCGCGCCCGAGGGCAACATTCTCATCGACGCAGGCGACAATATCGAGCGTTACGAGCAAGCACTGAAAAATTATCTGGACGGTCTGGGTATCACCAAGCTGAACTACTTTATCCTGACGCATCCTCACGCCGACCACATCGGCGGCGCCGACGTAATTTTGAAAAATTATAAGATCGACACGGTCATTATGCCCGACAAGGCCGCCACCTCCAAGGTCTACGAGGCGGTACTGGACGGCATTGAGCAAAACGGTGCTGATCTTGAACTAGCTGAGGCAGGCATGACCTTCTCGCTCGGCTCGCTGAGCTGCAAGATCCTCGCGCCACTCAAGGAATATTCCGACGCCAACGACTGCAGCGTCGTCATTCGCGCGACGTTCGGCAGCGTTTCCATGATGTTCACGGGCGATGCCGAGGGCAATCTGGAGGGCAAGGCCGAGAAGGATATTCTCGCCAAATATAATGCGAACGAGCTTCAATGTGATTTTCTCAAGGTCGGTCACCACGGTTCGGACACCTCGACCAGCCCCGCCTTTTTGAAGGCCGTCTCTCCCAAGATCGCCGCCATCTCCTGCGGCACGGGCAACAAGTACGGCCATCCCGTTCAAAGCACGCTGGACGCCTTGAGTGCCGCGGGCGTTCTGACCTACCGCACGGATCTCTCGGGCACGCTGGTGTTCGTGTGCGACGGTAAGACCATCGAGTACAGAAAATAAGCAAAACAAAGCATCAACGTCCTGCAAATTCTCCTTTGCAGGACGTCTTTTTATATCAAAATTGCAATTTTCAGTCACAGCTCTTGCAATTTACAAAACAATATGATATAATCAACTAATTCCACTACGGAGGTAGCTACGATGAGAATGGTTGTAAAGATCGGAACGTCAACGCTGACACACGCCACGGGTCATATGAACATCCGCCGCGTCGAGCAGCTCTGCCGCGTTCTCGCAGACCTAAAAAACGCGGGGCACGAGGTCATTTTGGTTTCCTCGGGTGCCATCGGCATGGGCGTGGGCAAACTGGGATTGCGCGAGCGCCCCTCGGACATGCCCACCAAGCAGGCGGCCGCTGCAGTCGGTCAGTGCGAGCTGATGTACGTATACGATAAGCTGTTCTCGGAGTACAATCACACCGTAGCGCAAATTTTGCTCACGGGTGACGATCTCAACCACGCCGACCGCCACGAAAACTTCCGCAACACCATGTCGCGTCTTTTGGAGCTTGGCGTATTGCCCATCATCAACGAAAACGACACCGTCGCCACGACCGAGATCGCGGTGGGCGACAACGACACGCTGGGTGCCATCGTGGCCGTCAGCATCGGAGCGGATCTGTTGGTTCTACTCTCGGACATCGACGGGCTTTACACCGCCGACCCCCACACCAATCCCGACGCCAAGCTGATCGAAACCGTCGAGGACATCACCCCCGACGTGCTCGCGCTCGCAGGCGGATGCGGCTCGGCTCTCGGCACGGGCGGCATGAAGACCAAGCTGCGCGCCGCGTCGATGTGCTGTGACGCAGGCTGTGACATGATCATCGCCAACGGAGCCGATCCCGATTTGCTCTATCGCTTGATCGACGGTGAGGCCGTGGGCACAAGATTTATTGCTAAGAAAGGTTGACCCATGATGAAATCAACCCTTGAAATATTGCAAGCCGCCAAAGCGGCCAAAGCTTCCCTTTCTCTTTTAACGACCGACAAAAAACACGCCGCCTTAGCCGCGATGGCAAGCGCTCTAATCGAGGCAACGGACGACGTACTCGCCGCTAACGCACAGGACGTTGAGGCCTCACGCGCCGTTTTGGGCGAGGTCATGGTCGATAGACTCACCCTCACCCCCGCCCGTATCGAGGGCATGGCCCAGGGCATTCGCGCGCTGATCGATCTGCCCGACCCCGTCGGCCGCGTGATCGACAGTACGACGAGAGCGGACGGTCTGCGCATCGAAAAAATCGGCGTGCCTATGGGGGTCGTGGCCATCATTTACGAAAGCCGCCCCAACGTCACCTCGGACGCGGCCGCGCTCTCTCTTAAAAGCGGCAACGTGTGCGTCCTGCGCGGTGGCAAGGAGGCCTATCGCTCGGCCAACGCCATCGTCACCGCCATGAAACAAGGCTTGCACAAAGCAGGATTGGACGAAAATCTGATCCAGTTAATCGAGGACACCACCCGTGAGAGCGCCACAGCGCTGATGGAGGCGGTCGGCTACGTCGATCTGCTCATTCCCCGCGGCGGTGCGGGGCTCATCCGCACCTGCGTGGAGCGCGCAAAGGTGCCGGTCATTCAGACGGGAACGGGCATTTGCCACGTTTACGTTGACGCAAGTGCCGATACCGACATGGCGCTGTCCATTCTGGAAAACGCCAAGACCAGCCGCCCTTCGGTCTGCAACGCCTGCGAGGTCTGCCTGGTTCACAAGGATATCGCAGCTGAATTTTTACCTCTCTTGGACGAACGCTTGGCATCGGCGCGCGAGAAGGCGGGCAAGACCCCCGTCACCTTCCGTTGTGACGAAGCATCCCTCCCCTTCATGCCTCACGGTACGGCAGCGGGCGAGAATGATTTTGATACTGAATTTTTGGATTATATTTTGGCTGTTCGCGTCGTGGATTGTGTAGACAAAGCGATCACTCACATCGCCGCCCATTCGACGGGACACAGCGAGGCCATTCTCAGCCGCGACGAAGGCTCGATCGCCCGTTTTGTCGGGGCGGTGGACAGCGCGGCAGTCTACGTCAACGCGTCGACGCGATTTACTGACGGCGGCGAGTTCGGACTGGGATGTGAGATGGGCATCTCCACCCAAAAGCTGCACGCGCGCGGCCCTATGGGGCTTTGCGAGCTGACGACCTACAAGTACGTCATTCGCGGTGAGGGGCATATTAGATAAGAGGGACGAAGGGGACGGCCTTCGGCGACCAAAACCTTTCTTGAAAGAAAGGTTTTGGATTCCAAAGAACTTTAATTGGAAGAAAAAAGAAGCCTATGCCGGACAACTCCTCCTATCCTTGTCAAACAAGCACCTTCGTTATTCGAAGCAATCGCTACCGCAAGCGGCGGGGCCCCTCCCCCATCCGCTCCACAAAAGTAGTTAGCAGAAAAAATAATATAAAGTTTTCGGTCAAGCCTTT
>JAZLDE010000113.1:0-1561 GCA_045614625.1 Eubacteriales bacterium | reverse complement strand
AAAGGAGAAGTTGCTAAAAATCCAGCTAAACTTTCTCCCCACCCCCATTGTCAAAAATTCATAAATTTTCATCCAAAAAAACATCAAAAACAGCACAACGCCGATTGACAAAACAAGTACCCTATGATATAATAATACAAATACGCGCAGAGAATAAATCTCTGCCCTCATCACCGATAAAAGAGGAGGCTCTACCATGGCAGATCGTATGAACATCAACGTTTTCGGCTTTTCCGACACTTGCGTGATCGACGCCGTCCATAAGACTTTGCTGTCTCTGCCTGCCGCTGATATCGGTGTTTTTTCTTCCCCTTCATATGCTGTTTTTCCCGGTTTTTGTGATGTGCATGTGCATTTTCGCGAACCGGGCTTTTCTTATAAAGAGACCATCGAACGCGGCTGCGCAGCGGCCGCGCGCGGCGGCTACACTGCCGTGTGCACCATGCCCAATCTCAGCCCCGTGCCCGACAGCGCCGAGCATCTGAAGGCGCAGACCGATCTGATCGACGAGGGCGCGACCATCGGCGTCTACCCCTACGGCTCCATCACCGTGGAGCAGAAGGGCGAGCAGCTTGCCGATCTTGCCGCCATGACCGACCGCGCCATTGCCTTTTCGGACGACGGACGCGGCGTGCAGAGCGAGGCGCTGATGAGAGAGGCCATGATCGAGGCCAAGCGACTCCACAAAATGATCGTCGCCCACTGCGAGGACAATTCCCTGCTCCGCGGCGGCTACATTCACGACGGTGAATACGCCCGTGAGCACGGACACCGCGGCATCTGCTCCGAGAGCGAATGGGGCCCCATCGCCCGCGACCTCAAGCTGGCCGAGGAGACGGGCTGCCCCTACCACGTCTGCCACATTTCGACCAAGGAAAGCGTCGCCATCATCCGCGAGGCCAAGGCACGCGGGGTGGACGTCACCTGTGAAACGGGACCGCACTACCTGGTGCTGGACGACAGCGATCTGCAGGAAGACGGCAAATTCAAGATGAATCCCCCTTTGCGCTCGCGTGAGGATAAAGAGGCTTTGATCGAGGGCATCCTCGACGGCACGATCGACATGATCGCCACCGACCACGCGCCTCACTCCGCCGAGGAAAAATCGCGCGGACTGGAAAAGAGTGCGTTTGGTATCGTCGGACTTGAAACAGCCTTTGCTATCATGTATACGCACTTTGTCAAGACGGGAAAAATGAGCCTGGAGCATTTGCTTCGTCTGCTGGTTGATAACCCACGAAAGAGATTCGGCTTGCCGCTGGGCAACGAATTTTCCGTTTGGAAGCTGGATGAACAATTCACCGTGGATCCTGCGGAATTTGCCTCGATGGGCCGTGCGACACCGTTTGAAGGTGCGAAGCTGTTTGGCAAGTGTGTGCTGACCGTCTGCGACGGGCGGGTTGTTTATAAGGCTTAAAGTTTTTACAACTTCTCCTACGGCCTCACCCTGCGCGGCAAGCCGCGTGCGTTCGGTGTACCAGCTTTTGATGTTCATTCTTTGCCGCGCGGCAAAGAACGAACCAAGAAAACGCGCCCAGGCGTTCCCCCTGGGAACCCCCTA
>JAZLDE010000112.1:0-21449 GCA_045614625.1 Eubacteriales bacterium | reverse complement strand
TTGCTTTGTACTTCTCTCTTTGTTGTTCAATTTTCAATGACCGAACTCGCTTCGCGAGTTCAACAAATATTCTTGCGAATATTTGCGCTCTCGTTTCCGCGATTATCGCCGCCCTCGCGGACAGCTTGACTATTATATCACTAACCCTTCCGCTTGTCAATACCTTTTTTAAAACTTTTTTGATTTTTTTCAAAGTTTTTTGAGGATTGATTCGCATCAAGGTCGCCTCGCGTTTTCGGGCGAGTGCAATTATTATATCATTTTTTGATTTTTTGTCAAGTGGTTTCCCAAAAAAATATTGGTTTCGCCATTTTGCCTTTTCGTAGGGAGCTTTCATGCTCGATTTTTGCACAAAAGTGCCGAAGAAACGACAACCGTTTCTTCAGCACTGCTTTAATATATTATAATGTTAGAAACGAACCATGATCGTCTTGACGCCGAACGGTTCAACGCAAGCCGAAACAACATCGTCGCTCACGCCCAACTCGGCAATCACATTCTCGTTCAGATCCGCTTCATAGGCCGCGGTGATCGACTTAGCAAAGGCCAGTTTGAACTCGCTTCCCTTTCCCGTTGCATCGGACAGACGAATCAACAGGCCGTCAAAGTCCTCGGGGGTTTTGACCGCACTGATGTGCACGTCGCCCTCGACGCTCAACAGGCGTCCCGACATCGGAAGCACTCCCTTGCCGCCGCGAGCAGAGCAAGCAGCGATCGGGTGAATGTACTTAGCCGCCGTGCGGAACAATGTATCATTTACCACGTCATCAACCAGACCCACACCGATGCGGATATTATGCACACCGTACTCGGGATACGGATCGGGATCATAGGACCCACGCACCAGATCCAGCGAGATCGCATTCTGGGCACCGCGGAAGCCATACTTGGTATCCGACAGCAGCATGAGCGCCGTCTTGTCCTCGCCCTGCGCGTTGATAGCCGCCGCAAAGGAATTGGCAGGAACGTCGTGCTCGATGGCAGGGCGGTCGAGCGTGCCGAAAGGAACGTCGTAGCGATAGCTTTCAGTCGCATAACCCACCGGCAGAATGAAGTTCACTTGAGGAATATAAGAGGAAGCGTTGCCGACCTCGTGGAAATCGATCGTAGTATCAAAATCAAGCGTTGCACTGTAGTCGTCGAGGTATACGCTCACGGACAACTTGGAACGCTCGCCGAACGGCAGATCATAGCGGATCCACTTACGGATGCCACCCAGATTGACGTCATAGACACGGACGTTGCAGGTTTCGTTCAGATTCTGAACGGTCATATAATCACCCACGCGCCAAGAGGTCATGCCGTGAACGGTGTTCTCCTTGATCAGGCGGAAGGAGCAAGCAGGCAGACCGACCATATCCTCGCCCGTTTTTTTGTCAATCAGCGAGATGAGCTGCATAGTTGCATGATCAAAAGTGGCTCGGATCAGCGTGTTCTCCATGACCAGATCGCCGTCGTTGTAGCCGTCGTAGCGGTCGTCCCAGCCTTGGCGCAGAACACCATCCGCGATCGAGCGCTCGTCCAGCGTGTAGGTCGCGTAGCCCATGGCGGGTACCTTGACGGAAATCGCGAACTGCTTATACACGTGACCCCAATAGTGCGAGCCGCCGTTGAGCAGCTTGCAGGAAGTCTCCTCACCGTCCGAATTAGCAAAGACGGCGCGGCCTGCGTCATAGTTCCAATCCCATACGGTCAGATCACAAATTCCTTCATAATCATATTGAGTCGAGTTGAACAGATGGAAGATACGCTTTTTACCCAAACCACGCTCTGTTCTGGGCATACCGTAGTGTGCCTTCTGGCCGATCATATAGCCAACGCCTGCACCCTGCGAAATGGAGTCGCTCTCCATGACTGCGCCGAGCGAGGTGGTGTCGATGGCCTCAGCCAGCGTACGCATCGCGCAGTTGGCATTGGTCTGAATGGCCGCCATGGCGCGCTGGAACTGTCCCATGGCGTACTCGCGGGTATCAATTACACCCGAACCGGGCAGAATGTCGTGGAAATGATTGAACAGGATCTGCTCCCAAGCCTTACCAAAAGATTTGTTATAACGGGGGCCGCCGCCCAAAACGTTTGCGGCAGCACCGAGGAACTCGGATTCGTAGATACGGTCCTCGCCAATGCGGTTGGCCATCTTGATGCGCGACTGGGAGGTATAGCAGCCCGTAAAGACGAAGTTCATCTCACCCTCACGGATGGGCAGATTGGCCTTTTGCGTTTCCAGCTCATGGAAGAAGGCCGAATAGGTGCTGAACATAACCGTCGGCATAATGGGCCACTTGGCCAGCTCGACGATGCGGTCCAGATCGCGTCTGGTAGGACCGCCGCCGTGGTCGCCAACGCCGTATACGAACAAGAAGCTGTTGATACCGTTCTGCTCGCACAGCTGGGGAACCTTATGGAAGGAATTGGCATCGACTGTGCCGTTATACCAGTTAGGATCGCGCCAGACGATCAGCTCGGCACCACTTCTGGCCTTCCATACGTAGGCCTGCTGGCTGGTGGGATCGTTGTTACCGCGGCAGTGATAGTAATACTTCACGCCGCCCTTGCGACAGATCTCGGGCACACTTACGTTATGGCCGAAGGTGTCAGGCTCGAAATCAAGCTCAAGAGACTCGGGCTTGATGTCAAGCAATTTCGACAGATATCTCTTGGTGTAAAGAATATGGCGGGCAAGCGACTCGCCGTTCGGCATATTCTTATCCGTTTCGACCCACGTGGAGGCGCTGACCTCCCAGACGCCCTCGGCAACGCGAGCCTTGATCTCGTCGATCATATCAGGCGCGAATTGCTCGATGATCTGATAGGTCGATGCTTGCGACTGGGCGAAGGTGAAGCCGGGGTATTCCTTCATCAGATCCAGCACGGTGCGGAAGGTATCAACCGTAATAGAAGCGGTTTCCTGGAAGCCCCACATCCAGTTCATATCGATATGGGCATGGGAAATGCAGTGAACGCGGTAGGATTTAGCAACAGCAGACAGCGGCATCAGCATCTGCTCGATGCTCTCGGCCGCACTCTTGGTGATAACACCACCTTCGTTGTCCGCAGCTGCGATCAGGGCATCCACGGCCTTTTCCACGACGTCGTCATAGGCGCCTTTTTTGGCAGTGGAAAGCTGAGAGGCGAAGTTGAGCTCGCTGACGATACGAGTCGCCCAACCGGATTGGCCGGCCTTGGGGGCAAGGGATAAAAGCTTGTCATAAAGGGACATAAAAATTCCTCCTTATCGTACTGCGGTTATGCAGTTTGGGATTGAAATGACTGAATCATGCTCCGCATTGGAGTTTAACAAATTATAGCAAATTCGAAATGAAAATGCAATAGTTTTTGAGAAAATAGCACAAAGAATTTTAGAGAAGCCGAGGGATACCTAAATCTAAAACCATTTTTTATTTTGACACGCACGCAGCCTTGCGTGTGCACTGTTCGGCATTGGACGTTCATTCTCCAGCCAAACGCCCCTTGTCGCCCTCTTGACAAACTCCCCTTTTTCCCTTATACTTTAACCATCCCATATCGGAGGTTTTTCATGCCAAGAGAAAGCAAAGCCGCAAAAAAGCAACGCGCCGCCGCCATCGTGCAGGCCCTCAAGGATCTATACCCCGGTGCCGAATGTGCCCTGCAATACGAGGGTGAGCCCTGGCGTCTTCTCGTCATGGGCCGACTGTCCGCCCAATGCACCGATGCCCGTGTCAATATCGTCTGCCGCGATCTGTTCGCCCGTTTCTCCACGCCAAAGGCTATGGCAGAGGCACCGCTTGAGGAGATCGAGGCCATCGTTCGTCCCTGCGGGCTGTTCCATACCAAGGCCGCCAACATCAAGGACGCTTGCGCCCGTCTGGTCAATGACTACGGCGGCATTCTGCCCGACGATATGGACGAGCTATTGACCTTCCCGGGCGTAGGCAGAAAAATTGCCAATTTGTTACTGGGTGACATTTATCATCGTCCCGCCATCGTGGCCGATACCCATTGCATCCGCATCAGCGGCCGCCTCGGCTTGGTGCCTGCAGGCTGCAAAGACCCGGAAAAGGTCGAGCGCGAGCTGGTCCCCATCATCGCGCCCGAGGAACAGAGCGATTTTTGTCACCGCATCGTCTGGTTTGGCCGTGAGATATGCTCCGCCCGCTCACCCAAATGCGCCGAGTGCCCGCTTGGCGATCTTTGCCCGTCAAAGGATCAAACAAAATAACGAAAAGGCCGAAGGAACTCAATCGTTTCCTTCGGTCTTGTTTTCTGTTCCCCTGAGCCATTCACCCATGTCCTGAAGCATTTGGGCGGGGGTGATCTCGCCCTGTCGCACGCGCTCGACCCCCTGCCCCAACCGCCAAGCAAAAACAAGGAGAACCGCCAGTGTCACACCGCAACACAGCACGCGCCAAGCCCTCACGCATTTGCCTCTCCAATCGCCGCCTCTTCCATTTTTATACCGCACATTCACACCTCCCATCGCTCATCTATATGCGACAGTTTCGCGAGGCATACCTATCGATCAAGCCAGACCTGCTACACCAACCAGCGCGCGGTTGATGGCATGTGCGATGATGGCCGCCGTCCGTTCGGCAATGACATCCGCCTCCTTGGGCGACACGTAAAAGCGGCGGCCGTTTTCCAGTATTTCGCGCAAGCGGTCATCCACCTGCTCGATGCCGGCTTGCGCAAGCGCGTCGTACACGAGGGTGGACGAGTCGACCACGGTCGGCACCCCCAACGCGATAACGGGTATCCCCATAGTGTCGCTTGTCAAGGCGCATCGGTCGTTTCCAACACCCGAGCCCGGGGAAATTCCCGTGTTGGTCAACTGTATCGTCGCAGCCAAGCGATCACAGCTTCGTGCCGCCAATGCGTCAATAGCGATGATCGCGTCGGGGCAGCAACGTCGTGTCGCGCCTGCCACGATCTCGGCCACCTCCATGCCCGTCTGGCCGAGCACACCGGGTGCCAGCGCCGAAACAGCACAGCAAGCCATACCGCGAAAGATTTCGGGCTCATGATCCTTCAAGTGCCGCGTGACAAGCAACGCATCCACAGCCAAAGGGCCGATGGCATCTGCCGTGATCGCCCGATTGCCCAGCCCCACCACCATGACCGCCATATCCTCCACGCTCCTTTTGCCCGTTTGCTCCGTCAGCATCTCCATGAGCCGCGAGGCCGTCACCGCCTCCAGCGCGTCTTGTGCCGTGGGATCAAGCTTCCACATCGGATCGCAGCAGATCGTGATATACTCGCCCATCGGTCGTCCCACGTGCCGAGCCGCACGCGCATCCAGAATGCGCAGGGTGTGTTGCGTTCCAAACGGTAAACGCTCGCTCGACTGTCGTATGCCCTGCTCCTCGTCCTCCGCCTCGCCTACCCATTCATACGCCAGATCGGTTCGCGTATAGCTATCTCCCATCGCGCCTTGCTTTTGTTGCTTCATGTCCACCTCCGCAAGCACAAAAAAATTAACAGTTCGTACATTTTTTTTGTCACTTTCCCTCTTGCATTTTCGCCCATTTTTCTGTATGATAAACATAAGGCGATCTATCGTCTTTTTTGGCTTTGCTTTATATCCTTTTTGCACATATTTGGATGCCCGAAATTGTGCATTCGTCCAAAAGTTGTGAATGGTCAAGAAAATTCATTGAACCGAAAGACATTTTGTGATATAATGTAGAAAGCGGCATTATGTGCCATTCGATTTTCAAACCACGAGGAGGATTTACAAATGATGAGCAAGCGTGTTATAGCCCTGCTTCTGTGCCTGTTGATGTGTATGACGGCGCTGCTTGGCTGTTCCGAGCGAATCAAGGCGGATTCGGAGGTCAAGGGAGCATATATGTCCATGTTCCTGACGGATGAGATCTACAACTTCGACCCCGCATTGGCATACATGAATGAGGAGGCCGAGAGCATCGTCAGTTTGTTGTTCGCGCGTCTGTTCTCTCTGGACGCCAACGGCAAGCTGAAGTACGAGCTGGCCGAGGAATATGAGATCAACGAGGATGACAAGACCAAGGAATACACCATGACGATCACGATCTGTGATGCTTGGTGGTCGGATAAGATCCAGCTGACTGCGGATGACATCGTCTTCGCTTGGAAGCGCATTCTCAATTCTGAGAACTCGTTTGCCTGCGCACCGCTGCTGTTCGATCTGAAAAACGCGCGTGCCGTCAAGGCGGGTAACTGCTCGGTCGACGACCTGGGCGTTTGCGCACTGAACGACAATACGCTTCAGATTACCTTTGAAAAGCCCATCGATTACGATCAGTTCCTGATCAATCTGACCAGCCTTGCTCTGGTTCCTCTTCGCGAGGACTACGTAACCAAGAGCGACGACTGGGCAAAGAAGCCCGGTACCATGGTTACCAGTGGCCCCTTCAAGCTCAGCAAGATCAAGTTTGTAGAGTCCGAAAAAACCACCTATAAGGATATCAACGGTAGCAACGATAGCGGCGTTCCCTACGAGGATTACAGAAACGAAAAGGAAGCCACCTATACTATGCTGGTTTTGGAGCGCAACGCTTGCTATCTGCGCGACCCCCAGGAAAAGGATCTGGACCTGAACAAGGAAGTTAATCCCTACCGTATCATCATTTACTGCACCAAATCCCCCGAGGATCTGCTGGCAGCCTTCAACGGCGGCGTAGTCAACACCATTGACATTGACGGCGATCCCGCGACCGATGACGTTGTCGACGTATGCGGCGATATCTTCTATCTGGGTAGCATTCCGCTCGCACTGCGTACCAACAGCGAGCTGATGGATAAGGCTGACATCACCGATGCCCTGTCCACCATGTCCTTCTATCTCAACGAAAACGTACTGATCAAGAACCAGAGCACCAAAGAAGAGGTTGCTCTGTTCGCCAACGCCGACGTTCGCCTGGCACTTTCTCTGGCACTGGACCGTAATTCCATCGCAAGCACGCTGGTGCTGGCAGATGCTGCAACCGGTCTGGTTCCCACGGGTATTTTCAACAAGGGCAACAAAGGCTCCTTCCGTGAGGAAGGCGGTGAGTTGATTTCCACCTCGGCAAACAAAACTGCCGCTCAGGAGGCTCTTGCACGTGCGACCATCAACGATCTGCCCGTCAATCCCTCCGACTACACCTTCACCATCCGTGTCAACGCAAATGACGAAGCGCATCTGGCACTCGCTGAGGCAGCAGCTGCTGCATGGGGCGAGGAAGGCCTCGGCTTCAACGTCAAGATCGAAAAGCGCGGCACCATCATCAACAACGACTACTACAAGCCCACTGCTTCCGTCCCGAAGGACATCTGTGATGACCTTTACATGGAAAGCCTGATGGCAGGTGATTTCGAAGTCACCATTCTTGACTACTGCGCATATACCTCGAATGCTTACTCTATGCTGGCTCCCTTCGCATTTAATTTCTCCGGTATGGTCGACAAGGACTTCAACATGATCCCCCATACCACCGGCTACAACAGCGAAAAGTACAATGCTTTGATAGAAGCCATTTACTACCTGCCTTATTACAACCAGATTACCTCCGCTGACTACAAATCCTTCATGATCTATGAGTCCGCCGAGGCCTTCCAGGCAATTCTGGACAGCGTTGCCGCAACGTATGAAGAATACGGCATTGACACGAGCAAGCCCGAGGATGCCGAGGTTGCTCTGCTTCACAAGGCCGAGGAGCTGCTGATGCAGGAAATGCCCATCATCCCCGTTGTATTTAACAAGAACGCCACCGTCAGCACCTCTGACATTAAGGGCGTCAAGAGTGATTACTACGTATCCTACAAGTTCGCCGGTGCAAACCTGAAGAACTATGAGGATTATCTGCTGGACTTCGAGAACATTTTCGCTCAGAAGAACCCCAAGTAATCCATCAAAAAGAGAAAAAAGAAGAGCACTGTTTCGGCAGTGCTCTTCTTTTTTTATATTCGATTTACAGCAATTCGATTCCGGCCTCTTGGCAAGCCTTACGCACCTCCGCCGGCCAATGCGAAGACTGGACCTCGCCAATGTGCGCTTTGCGCAAGAAGAACATACACATGCGTGACTGTCCAATACCGCCGCCGACCGTGTAGGGCAATTCACCCGCAAGCAACGCCTTATGGAAGGGCAGCTCGGCTCGATCCTCACAACCGCGAATCGCCAACTGGCGACGCATCGCCTCTTCATCCACACGAATGCCCATCGAGGACAGCTCCAAAGCGACGTCCAACACGGGATAATAGACAAGAATATCGCCGTTGAGCGTCCAGTCATCATAGTCGGGCGCACGACCGTCGTGTACGTTACCGCTCTTGAGCGCGCCACCGATCTGCATGAGGAATACCGCGCCGTGCTCGCGCACGATGTTGTATTCTCTCTGTTTGGGGGTTGCGTCGGGCCAACGATCCTCCAATTCCTGCGTGGTTACAAAGGTGATCTGTTCAGGCAACAGCTTGTGCACGAAATTGTAGTCGTCTGCAATATAGTTTTCAGTATGCTTAAGCGCCTCGTAAATATAACGGACAGTCTGCTTGAGGTATTCCTCGGTGCGCTCTTCACGAGCGATGATCTTCTCCCAGTCCCACTGATCGACGAACATGGAGTGCAGATTGTCCACATCCTCGTCGCGACGAATGGCATTCATATCCGTATACAAGCCCTCATGCATGGCGAACTTGTAATTTTTCAGTGCCATACGCTTCCACTTAGCAAGCGAATGCACGATCTCCAGATTTTCCCCCGAGCGCAAATCAAAATTAACGGGACGCTCCACACCATTGAGGTTGTCATTCAAACCGCTTTGGTTGGACACAAACAGCGGAGCGGACACACGAGTCAAATTGAGCTCGACCGCCAGATTCTGCTGAAAAAAGTCCTTTACCTTTTTAATTGCAATCTGCGTTTGACGCAGCGTCAGCAGCGATCGATAACCCTCTGGGATAATGAGTTGCGACATGAGAATTCCTTCTTTCAAAAAATAATACCATATTATAGCATGGACGCACGGTCTTGTCAAGCCTCGTCTTGGCAAAAGTCATCCAGCGCCCTAACAAAGGCGCGAAACGCCGTCGGCAAGGCGTAATTTTCGTGCAAATCCGCGCGTGTCACCCAAGCCAACGACCGACCCAACAGCTCACTCGGCGCATTGTCGCACAGAACAAAATACCCCTTCATGTGCCACTCGATGTGCGTAAATATGTGCACCGCGTCGGGGGCAGTAATCAAACGATCCGCACGCATGCCCTGCTCTGCCAGCCAAGCCTGCGCGGACGGGAGATCCAGCGCGCCATTCGTACCGACAAACTCCCAAAGCCCTGCCAAAAGGCCATTGTCCTCTCGCTTGCGCAGAGCAACCTTGTCCTCGTGCATCAGCATAAAGATGGTCCTCGGCAGAATCTTGCGTGCCTTTTTGGGGGCGCGAACAGGGATCCGCTCGGTCAGCCCCAGCGCGCGTGCCAGGCAAGTGGCACCCAGCGGGCAAGCCTCACAGCGAGGCGCACCATTGGGGATGCACACCTGTTCGCCAAGCTCCATGAGTGCCTGCGTCATATTGGCGGCTCGCTCCTTCTCTTGCGGATAAATCGCCTTGAGCGACGCCGTCACGCGCCGCTTGGTGGGCTCCTTCATAATATCGCTCTCGTCGGCCGTCAAGCGCGTAATCACACGCAACACGTTGCCGTCCACAGCAGGCTCGGGCAGACCAAAAGCGATCGAAGCGATCGCCCCCGCGGTATAAGCGCCGATACCGGGCAGGGAAAGCAGCGCCTCATAGGACGCGGGCAGTTCCCCGTTATATTGTTCTATGATCACACGCGCCGCAGCCTTGAGATTACGGGCACGGCTGTAATAGCCCAGCCCTTCCCATAGCTTCATGAGCTGCTCGTCGTCCACCTCGGAAAGTGCCTTGACAGTCGGGCAGACGGACAAAAAGCGGTGATAATACGGAATCACCGCCTCGATGCGCGTCTGCTGGAGCATGATCTCTGATAGCCAGACGTGGTACGGGGTAGGAGAATCCCGCCAAGGAAGCGGACGGCGGTTTTGGTCGTACCAGGCGAGAAGAGGTTCAACGATTGGGGTTAAATCTACGTACTGTTGCATAGTACTCCTTTCCCAAACAGATAGGAATGATATGATGAATAGCTATAAACATCGCCCGAAACTTGCGTTTCGGGCGACGTACAAAAATCGATTACAGTCCTAAAACGGCCGCGCCGACAATACCGGCGTCGTTGCCCAGCGTTGCGATGCGGATCTCGGTCTGCTTGACCGTGCTACCGCCGTAGCATTCCTTGCGAATGAGGGGAAGCAGAGCGTCCAGCAGCGCCTGACCCTCGCCCGATACACCGCCACCGATGGACAGGATCTCAGGCTGGAAGATATTGAGCAGATTGGCAATACCGCAAGCAAGATAATGCAAATAGGTATCAACTACCTCCTTGGCAGCCTCGTCGCCTGCACGCATGCCATCAAACGAGGTGCGTCCCGTGACTCTTCCTTTCTTGGCAACCATATCAGCCATGATGGTCTTGCGGCCCTGGGCCTCGCACTCGTCCAGCTTTTCCTTGGTCATGCGGATGAGCGCCGTTGCAGAAGAATATGCCTCCCAGCAGCCCTTGCGGCCGCACGAGCAAGGCACACCGTCGGTCACGATGACCATGTGACCAAGCTCAGCTCCTGCGCCATTGAAGCCGGAATATACCTTGTTGTCGATGATAATACCGCCACCGACACCGGTGCCCAACGTGACCATGACAGAGTTAGCCGTTCCCTTGGCCGCGCCTGCGATAGCCTCGCCCCATGCGGCAGCGTTGGCATCGTTTTCAACAAACGTGGGAACGTCTCCCAGTCGCTCTTTAAGCAGAGGAACGATGGGGAAATGATGGAAGGGCAGATTGTTTGCGTACTCAACGTAGCCATCGCGGCTGTTGATTGTGCCGGGAGCGGCAATACCAACACCACCGACGTCAGCAAGAGACAATCCTTTGTCCTCCAGTACACGGCGGCACAGCATCGCGATGTCGTCAACAATCTCCTCGGGTGCACGCGATGCCTGCGTAGGCACGCTGTCCTTATGTATAACCTGATAATTTTCATCTACAATACCAACGGCGATATTCGTACCGCCAAGATCTACGCCCAAACGAACCATAATAGTTTCTCCTTTGATTTATTGATACGGGCCGATCAGCCCGCCTTTGTTCCTTTTTATTATACTCGATTTGCCGCGCAAAGTCAACAAGCAAAGCCTTATTTTTGTCGCTTTATACGAAATATTCACCCTGAGATAAACGAAAATCGCAAAAGGGACTTTACTTTGCGCCAAGAATGTGTTAAAATATGACAAAGACGTAGGCGTATGACAACGCGCAAACGCCGATCAAGGAAGGAGTACGCCCCATGAAGGACGACGCCCGCGACAATCGCCTGGAATTTCTGTTCAAAGGCATTCTTACGTTAGACTCGGTAGAAGACTGCTACCAATTTTTCAGCGATCTTTGCACCCCGTTTGAGCTGCAGGAAATGGCACAGCGCATGCAGGCAGCAAAAATGCTCAAGGATGGACTGATCTATAACGAGATCGCCGAGCGCACGGGACTTTCCACCGCCACCATCAGCCGTGTCAATCGTTCGTTGCGCTACAGCACGGGCGGCTATGCCAAGGTGCTCGATGCGCTGGATCTGCAAGAAAAACGCGATTGGCGCAACCGCCATTAAACAAAGAAAGAGAAGACTATGTCAGCCAACCATAAGAAAAGCGAGGCGTTTGACGCGTACGGTGCCATCGCACGGGTGTACGACCGACTGAACGCCGAAATCGATTACGCCGCCTGGGCAGATTTTGTCGAGGCGTGCTTTTCACGTTATCTTGAAAAAAAGCCCGAGCTTTTGCTTGACCTTGCCTGCGGCACCGGTAGCATGACAATGGCGTTGTGCCGTCGGGGTTACGACATGATCGGTGTGGACGGCTCTCCCGATATGCTATCCGTCGCGTATGAGCGCGCCGCCGAGAACGAGCTATCGGGTATTCTGTATTTGCTGCAGGATATGCGCAGCTTTGAGCTGTACGGTACTGTGGGAGCCGTGACATGCTGTCTTGACAGCATCAACTATCTGCTTGACGAGCAGGACATCCTTGCCACCTTCAAGAACGTCCACAATTACCTTGATCCCGACGGGCTATTCTTGTTCGACGTCAACTCCCCCTATAAATTCAAGCACGTCTACGGCGACAACGCCTACCTGCTTGAGGACGAGCTGACAGATGAGGACGGATGCGTTCAGGCTGTCTATTGCGGCTGGCAAAACCACTACGACGAGCAGACGGGCCTCTGCACGTTTGATCTGTCGCTGTTCGAGGAGCGCGAGGACGGCAGCTACGACCGTTCGGACGAAAGCCAGTGCGAGCGCTGTTATTCGGACGAACAGCTACAAAAACTATTGGAGCAAACAGGTTTTGAGGTTCTCGGCTGCTTTGGCGGTTGGGATTTCTCTGAACCGGAGGATAATTGCGAGCGCTACTATTTCGTCGCCCGCGCTAAAAAGTAAAATACAAGGAGCAATATCAATCATGGCAATATCGCAAATTTTGCGCGGCATGACACGCGACGGCAGCGCCCGTATCCACGTCATCGATTCCCGCGCCATGGTAAACGAGGCAATTTCGATCCACCACACCACCCCCACGGCCAGCGCTACGCTTGGTCGTTTGCTCACCGCCGCTTCCATCATGGGCAGTATGCTGGGTGAGAAAAACGATTCTCTGACCGTCACGCTCGGTGGCGACGGTCCTGCAGGCCGCGTACTGGCCAGCGCTGACTACTATGGCAACGTGCGTGGATATATTCAAAATCCCGAGGTCGATCTTCCGTTGCGCTCGGACGGCAAGCTCAACGTAGGCGGTGCC
This sequence comes from Eubacteriales bacterium, assembly GCA_045614625.1. Taxonomy (GTDB): domain Bacteria; phylum Bacillota; class Clostridia; order Oscillospirales; family CAG-272; genus SIG644. Next base: position 8,583 of record JAZLDE010000112.1, on the reverse strand, counting down.
GTCGGTAAGGGACTTTTGACCATCATCCGTGACAACGGCGCAGGCGAACCCTATTCCGGTTCCATCCCCCTTGTGACGGGCGAGGTGGCCGAGGACATCGCCTCCTACTACGCCCAGAGCGAGCAGATCCCGACGGTGCTTTCGCTAGGTGTGCTGGTCGACGTCGACGGCACTTGCCGTGCAGCGGGCGGAATCATGATCCAACTGCTTCCCTTTGCGGATGACGAGGTTATCACGCAGATCGAAAAAAACATTCCCCTGCTGGCCAACGTATCGCGTCTGTTTGACGAGGGCCGTAGTCTGGAGTCCATCGCCTCCCTTGCGCTGCGGGATATCCCATACGACATTTTCGACGAGCTGGAGGTCGAGTATCAGTGCACCTGCAGTCGCGAGAGAATGTTGGGTGCGATCGCCGCCCTGGGACAGAAACAGATCGAGGATATGCTGCACGAGCAGGTGGCGGAGGGCAAGGAGGAAGAACTTGAAGTTGCCTGCAGGTTCTGCAACAAGAAGCATATTTTCAAGGCGGAGGAACTCAGAGGTTTAGCTGAGTAATTTCAGCGTCTTCTCCTACGGCCTCACCCTACGCGGTTGCACCGCGCGCGTTCGGTAAAAGCAAAGATGTTCATTCTTTGTCATCCGACAAAGAACGAACCAAGAAAACGGACCAAGGGGACCCCCTTGGAACCCCTATGTCCCGACGGCTAATCGAAAAGCCGTCGGGGCTTTTGCTTTTGCAAGCTTTCTCCATCTTGGGCGCATAAGCACACGCCCAAGATGGGTTCGGTCAAAAGAAAACGCTTTCTATCTCCCCCTGCCGCTCGTGGTGGCAAGATTTGAAGCACTACATAAAATATAGTTATGTCTATCCTTGATGCGCTTTGTAGAGTGGCAATGCCAAGGGGAATCCAAGGGGGAACGCCTTGGCGCGTTTCTTGGCCACTTCTTGCCGCGCAGCAAGAAGTGGCATAACAGAAACTTCCACCGAGCGCGTGCGCAGCACAGTGTGAGGCCGTAGGAAAAGTTGTTGGAAATCTAGTAATGTCAAAATAAAAAACGAGGCCGCCCGAAAGCAACCTCGTTTTCTTTATCGCTATGCAATTACTTCGTTCTCTCCGCGATGAAATCGAGAACCGTCTGCATGGACGGAATACCCGTCGATGCGCCCAGTGCCTGTACGCAGTGTGCGCCAACGCCGTTACCAAACTGCGCAGCCTTGACCATATCCCAGTCGTTGGCCAAGCCCGTCAGGAATCCGGAGCAGAAGGAGTCGCCGGCGCCCGTGGTGTCAACAGGCTTCTCGACCAGGAACGCAGGAACGAGCGTGGGCTCCTCGCCGTGAGGAGAAACCAGTGCGCCGTCCTTGCCAACCTTGACAACGATGTTGGTCGGTCCCATGGTGTGCAGCTTTTCAGCGATCTTGTAGGGATCTTCCTCACCGGTGATCTTGGCAGCCTCTTCAATGCTGGGAATAAAGTAGTCAAGCTCGGGCAGGCAAGCCTCGATTTTAGGCAGCCAGATGTCGTCAAAGTCCCAAGCGGTGTCCAGCACCGTGATCTTGCCCATCTCGCGTGCGCGCTTCATCAGCTTGCGGGTAGGCTCACCGTCAAAGCTGGTCAAAAGCATAGCACCGCCAACGAACACGATATCGCAGTCAGCCAGAACCTCGTCCGAAATATCCTCGAGGGTGAAGGCTGCAGAGGATGCAGGGTTATACAGGAAGGAACGCTCGCCCGACTCGTAAATGCAAACGACAGAAACAGTAGTCTGGACGTCGTCGCGCTGAACGATACCCTTGGTGTCAACGCCACAAGCGGTCATTTCCTTCTTGACGAAGTCGCCCATCATGTCATTGCCGACGAGGCAAGAGATGGAAACGGGAACGCCCAGCTTAGCCAGGTCGTTGGCGCAGTTGGTCGCACAGCCGCCAACCAGCGTAGAAACCGACTCAACAGCGCGAAGCGTGCCGGGAGCGGGAACAGTCGATGCGGGCTTGACGATAATGTCAACGGTAACCGAACCGATACAAAGAATCTTTTTCATTGCAAGTACTCCTTTTGCAAAAAATCAAATGCTATATATCATATTATATAACAACTCCCGTCGGAAGTCAAGGATATTCTTGCGCAAATTGGCAAAAAGGCAAAACTTTTCGTCAAAAGAGCCAAATGTGTCCGGTTCACCTTGACATTTTTCTTTGTTTTACATATAATGAAGACAATCCACCATAACACTTTGAAAGGATTACCTTGATATGAAAAAGACGATCCTCGCGCTTCTTCTCATTTTTTCCTTACTGATCAGCCTCCCTCTTCCCGCCATGGCTTCCGAGGAGGATCGCGGCATTGCTTTTACCGAAGACCCGTATAAACCTGCTACCGCTTATGAAGCCACCCCAAACACCTTTGAGGCATGGGTCTACTTTCCCGCCGACATGCCCGCATCACAGCGCGGCGGCGTTATCATTGGTAACTATGGCGGCAGCACAGCCAGCATCAATTTTGAGATCCACCAAAACGGCCATCCCCGCCTGTATTGGGTCAACAGTGCAGGCCAAGCTGTCGACTACATCTTCACCTCTGTCAACGTATATACCGGCAAGTGGACGCACGTAGCGCTCGTTCGTGAAAACGAGGCCGGTAAGCTTCACTGCTACATCAACGGTGAGCTTGCCCAAACCCTTACCAAAGGTCAGACGGAAAACGTCATTCCCCCCTCGCCCTATGTCGTCGGCGGCGACCAACGCGGAGGAAACGCACAATATTTCAAGGGCCGCATTGAGAGTGTTGCCGTATATTCCAACTCGCGAAGCGCAGAGGAAATTCAGGATGCCATGTACTTCATCGACACAGACGATGAACATCTCCTCGCCGCGTATGATTTCACCGACAAGCCTGAGGATGAAAATTTCATCGAGGACATTTCAGGTAACGGCTTCGACGCCCAGCGTGTTCTCTACTGGATGGACACCAAGAAGGAGGTCACCGATTACGCCTACTCCTTTGCCGTCATTGGCGACACGCAGGTCATCACCGAAAAGCATCCCGACAAGCTTGCCTGTATCTATGATTACATCGTCGATCACGTTGACGACAAAAACATCCAATTTGTTATGGGTCTGGGCGATATCACGGAGAAAACCACACAAACCGAGTGGGATATTGCTCTTGAAAACATCCATAAGCTAGACGATCTCGTCCCCTATTCTGTCGTACGCGGCAACCACGACGCCGCCGCACACTTCAAGAACGCCTTCCCCTATGAAGAATACAAGAATATCATCGGCGGCAGCTACCAGAATGATATGCTCAACACATGGCAGGAGCTTGTGGTAGGCGATATCAAATATCTGATCATGACGCTGGATTTCGGCCCCTCCAACGCTGTGCTGGACTGGGCAAACGATGTGATCGAAGCTCATCCCGAGCACAACGTCATCATCACCACACACGCCTATCTGTTCCGCGACGGCACTACGCTGGATGCCGGTGACGTTTGCCCGCCCGCAACGCACGGCGGCTACAACAACGGCGACCACATGTGGGATAAGCTGATCTCCAAGCATGAGAATATCGTGCTCGTTCTCTCGGGACACGATCCTTGCGACAACGTGGTCATGACCCAAACCAAGGGAGATCACGGCAATATCGTCACCCAGATGCTTATCGACCCTCAGGGCGTGGATGCTTCTCTGGGTGCCACGGGTCTTGTTGCCATGCTGTACTTCTCAGAGGACGGATCCCACGTCACCGTGGAATACTATTCAACCGTCCGTGAGCAATTCTTTATTAGCACCAACCAGTTTGAATTCGATCTTGCCGTCGTCGGTAAGCAAGAGCCTGCCCCCGATCAGCCGAACACTGATGATCCCGGAACAGATCAACCGAGTGACACCCCCGATGACGAACAAAATCCGGATAACAATCCTCCTACAGACGTGCAACCCGCACCGCAGAACAACACACTGCCAACCGTGCTTGGCATCATAGCAGGTGTTGAACTGATTGTCATCGTTGTATTGGTTATCCTGTTGTCAAAAAAGAAAAAGTGAGAAAGTCCATCATGAAAAACAAAGTTATTCTGATTTCTATCGACGGTATGCGTCCCGACGGAGTGTTGGGCTGCGGCAACCCCTTCGTACAACAAATGATGGCGCTCGGCTCGCACGCTCTTGACGCCACGACCGTCTTTCCCTCAGTTACCCTTCCCTGCCACATGTCCATGTTCCACAGCGTTCCGCCCGAACGCCATGGCATGACCACCAACCTGTATATGCCCCAGGTGCATCCCGTGCGCGGCCTGTTCGAGCAGATCAGCGGCGCGGGCGGTGTATGTGCTATGTATTACGGTTGGGAGCCTCTGCGCGATATTTCCCGCCCGGGCTCGCTCCGCTATGCCGAATATATCCATTCTTACGCGGCTGACGCAACCGACGGCCTTCTAACCGACCGCGCGATCGATCGCATTCAAAAGAGTCATCCCGATTTCGTCTTTCTTTACATGGTTGAAACAGATGAAAAAGGCGGGCACGACAGTGGCTGGATGACCGATACGTATCTTTCCTATGTCAGTGCAGCCATCGATAACGTGCGGCGCGTATACGAGACGGCGAGCGACGAATACACCGTCATCGTCACGGCCGACCACGGCGGTCATGGGCGCGGACACGGCTCGGATGCCCCCGAGGATATGGCCATTCCCATGTTCTTCCTGGGCAAAGAATTCGAGGCAGACAAGGCCATTTCCAACGTATCTATCCTCGATCTCGCTCCAACCGTTGCCAAAATTATGGGTGTTCCCTCCGCCCCCGAATGGGAAGGGAAACCGCTTATTTAAGCCAAACAAAAAATCCGCGAAGAAATTTCGCGGATTTTTTGTTTTCCCTATTGACTTTTCAGTCGCATATGCTATAATATAAACAGTTGAACAACCATTCAATCGTTCAAGAGGAGGAATACCCATGTTTGCTGACGAGCAAGAACTGATCGACGTTGCCGAGCTGTACCGTGTGTTCGGTGACAAGACGCGCGTGACCATTCTTTACACGCTGACGGAAGATGAAAAATGCGTCAACGACATCGCGACGGCTTTAAATATGACGCTATCAGCCGTGTCACATCAGCTGCGCATTCTTAAGCAGGCGCACTTGGTCCGCTGCCGTCGCGTGGGCAAGAACGCCCTCTATTCGCTATCCGACGATCACGTCCGCACCATTCTTAAGCAGGGGCTCGAGCACGTGCGGGAATAATTTACATAATAAAAGGAGAAGCATCATGAAAAAATCATTTGCCATGCAAGACCTCGACTGCGCCAACTGCGCCGCCAAAATGGAAGCCGCCATCAAAAAGCTCGACGGCGTCAACGACTGCTCGGTCAATTTCTTTGCCCAAAAAATGATATTGGACGCCGACGACGCCCGTTTTGAAGAAATCATCAAAAAGGCGGCCGCTGCAATCAAAAAAGTCGATCCCGACTGCCGTTTGATCGTAAAATAAAGGAGACATCATGTCACGCAAGCAAAAAAAGATGCTCTGGCGCATCGTTGCGGCCGCGGTGCTCTTCATCGGTGCGGCACTCTCTCCCGTTGACGGGCTGTGGAAATTGCTCATGTTTCTTCCCTGCTACGCCGTCATTGGCTACGACGTGCTGTGGAAAGCCGTTCGCGGTATATTGCGCGGACAGGTATTTGACGAGAACCTTCTCATGGCGTTGGCGACCGTCGGTGCACTGTGCATTGGAGAATACGCCGAAGCCGTATTCGTCATGCTGTTTTATCAGGTGGGTGAGCTGTTTCAATCCATCGCGGTGGGCAAAAGCCGCCGCTCGATCGCACAGCTGATGGACATTCGCCCCGACGTAGCACACGTTGAGTGCACGCTTGATGAGGCAGGCCTCCAATACGAGGACGTTGATCCGGAGGACGTTGCGATCGGCGATATCATTCAAATACGCCCAGGCGAGCGCGTGCCGCTGGACGGCACGGTGATCGAGGGTGAGTCCTATCTGGACACCGCCGCGCTGACGGGCGAGCCCGTTGCCCGTCATATCGGCGTGGGGGATGCCATCATCAGTGGCTGTATCAATCAAAGCGGCACACTGCGCATTCGGGTGGATCGAGCTTATGGGGATTCCACCGTCGCCCGCATTCTCTCGCTGGTCGAGGACAGCGCGGCACGCAAATCCAAAAGCGAGGCCTTCATTACTCGTTTTGCCCGCGTTTACACACCTGCTGTCGTCATCGGTGCGGCGCTTTTGGCACTCATTCCCTCACTCATCACAGGCGAGTGGCTCGTTTGGATCGAGCGCGCCTTGACCTTTCTCGTCATCTCCTGCCCCTGCGCGCTGGTTATTTCGGTGCCGCTGTCCTTTTTCGGCGGCATTGGCGGTGCCTCGCGCCAAGGCATTCTGTTCAAGGGTGCCAACTATCTGGAAATGCTCGCCGACTGCGACACCGTTGTTCTGGACAAAACCGGCACGCTGACTAAGGGGTCGTTTGAGGTCACGACTATTTGTCCGAACGAGGGATATACCGAGCGCGCGCTGATCGAAGCCGCCGCGCTGGCCGAGCAGTTCTCTTCTCACCCCATCGCTCACTCGCTGATCCGCGCCTACGGCCAGCCCCCCAGCCCCGATCGCGTCGACTCGGTCAAGGAAATTGCAGGCGAAGGCGTCACGGTAAGTGTGGACGGCCACGCAGTTGCCGTTGGCAATCAGCGACTGATGGAACGCATCGGTGTTACAGTTGGCGCGCCTCCAAGCGAGGGAGTCGGAACCATCGTCTACGTTGCGCTCGACAAAAAGGCGCTGGGCTATATCGTCATTCGGGACGAATTGAAAACCGATGCCAAGGACGCCATCGCTCAACTTCGCCAAGCGGGGGTTAAGAGCATTGTCATGCTGACAGGCGACCACGAGCGCGTTGCCGCCGCAGTGGCAGATGAGCTGGCGCTGGATGGCTACGTCGCCGAGTGCTTGCCCGACGACAAGGTCGACCACCTTGAAGCGCTGCTTGAAGCATGTCACGCTCGCTCAGGGCGTGCACGATTGGCGTTTGTTGGCGACGGCATCAATGATGCGCCCGTGCTGACGCGAGCTGACGTCGGCATTGCCATGGGCGCGCTGGGCTCGGACGCCGCCATCGAGGCCGCCGACGTGGTGCTTATGGACGATAAGCTGTCAAAAATCGCCACTGCCATGCGTCTATCCCGTCGCACGGGCCGCATCGTGCGACAAAATATCGTGTTTGCCCTTGGTGTCAAGGCGCTTGTGCTGTTGCTTGGCGCGCTGGGCTTTGCTACGCTGTGGGCGGCGGTATTTGCCGACGTCGGCGTGGCTGTCATCGCCATTCTCAACGCGATGAGAACGTTGAAATAACACAAACAAAAACGAGGAAGACCACATCGGTCTTCCTCATTTTTATGTAGAATCTTACTTATACGCAGCCCTGCGCCTTCATTGCCTCGGCAACCTTAATGAAGCCTGCGATGTTCGCGCCGGCAACCAGGTCGTCTTCCATGCCGTATTCCTTGGCGGCCTTGACCGAGTTGTCGAAGATGTTCTTCATGATGGTCTTGAGCTTGGCGTCAACCTCTTCAGCAGACCAGCTGTAGCGCATCGAGTTCTGGCTCATTTCCAGGCCCGAAACGGAAACACCGCCTGCGTTGACTGCCTTAGAGGGAGCAACGACGGTGCCGTTAGCCTTCAGGTAAGCCACAGCCTCGTTGGTGGTAGGCATGTTGGAAACTTCAACGTAGTACTTCACGCCGTTGGCAACGATCTTCTCTGCCTCTGCCATGCCGACCTCGTTTTGAGTTGCGCAAGGCATCACAACGTCAACCTTAACGCCCCAAGGCTTCTCGCCCTTGAAGAAGGGTACGCCGAACTTATCTGCATAGTCCTCAACTCTGTTGCGGCAGGATGCACGCATTTCGAGCATGTAGTTGATCTTTTCCTCGGTAGCAACGCCGTCCTCGTCGTAGATGTAGCCGTCGGGACCGGAGATGGTCACAACCTTACCACCCAGTTCGTTGATCTTCTTAACGGCACCCCAAGCAACGTTACCGAAGCCCGAGACAGCAAAGGTCTTGCCCTTTATATCGTCCTTGAAATAGTTGAGCATCTCAACGGTGTAGTAAACTGCACCAAAGCCTGTTGCCTCGGGACGAATGAGAGAACCGCCGTAAGGAATTCCCTTACCGGTAAGCACGCCGGTGAACTCGTCGCGAAGTCTCTTGTACTGACCGAAGAGGTACCCGATTTCACGAGCACCTACGCCGATGTCACCTGCGGGAACGTCGCAGTCAGCACCGATGTGCTTGGAAAGCTCTGTCATAAAGCTCTGACAGAATGCCATAACCTCTCTGTCGCCCTTGCCCTGAGGATCGAAGTCGGAGCCGCCCTTGCCTCCACCCATAGGGAGTGAGGTAAGAGAGTTCTTGAAGGTCTGCTCAAAGCCCAAGAACTTGATAATACTCTCGTTTACAGAGGGATGGAAACGAAGTCCGCCCTTGTAAGGACCGATCGCACTGTTAAACTGTATTCTGAAGCCACGGTTGACCTGAACGTTACCCTTATCGTCTACCC
>JAZLDE010000111.1:0-4824 GCA_045614625.1 Eubacteriales bacterium | reverse complement strand
CGGGAGCCGCAGAACAGATAGGCGTGGCTGAAGGCACCGTGGTCGGCTTCATATTTCAAAATGGAGGTGATATGCTCTTGTCCGCACACATCCTCAAACGTCTGCGGTCTCCATTTACGGTATAATGCCTGATGCATATGTTCACACTCCTTACGGTCAAAAATAAAATATTACAGAGCGGCCAATCGACGCAAGGTACGATAGCCCATCTCCAGCGCGGGAATATTATCCTCCATTCCCTCAAACTCAAGCGAAAGCGTCCCCTCATAGCCGCTGTCCTTGAGCAGCTTGACGCACTCAGCAAGCGGTACGACACCATGGCCGAGCACCGTGCCGCGAATGAAATTACCGCCTCGGGTGCGGATAAAACCTTCGGGATCCAGCGTCGACGCGGGGCGGAAAATGAAGTCCTTGGCATGCACGTGGATGGCGTACGGTGCGGCCGTACGAACGGCAGACAACGGTGCCTCGTCCGTGCAAAGGAAGTTGCCCAAATCGACCAACCAGCGGTAATTCTCGTCACCGACGGTATCGATCAGCGTTTTAACTCGACAGCTGTCTTGGAAGATAAAGCCGTGATTTTCGGTGCAGGTGCAAATCCCCTTGCTTCTCGCATATTCTGTCACGCGACGAATATGAGGCGCCATTTGCTTGATGGCATCTTCCCAGCTCACACCCGCGGGCATGGAATAGCAGACATCGTGACGCATGATTTTGGCACCAAGCGCCTCGGTCACATCAACGCAATACATCAAATTAGCAACGACGGCATCGACATCCTCTGACATCAGATTGGCGCCGACGGTATAGGCACTGATCTCAAGCCCCAGCTCGTCGCAAAGTGCGCGCAGCTCCTTGGCTTGTGCGATATGATCCTCGCCATCCAGCGTGATAAATTCGATCGCGTCAAACCCGATCTCCTTTGCCTTGCGGCAAACATCCAAAAGCGACGCTCCCGTTGCTCTGCGATAACGACCAAAGCTATAACTGCTGACTCCAATCTTCATGACTTTCCTCCGCGTGATATGTATAAAAATAGAGCAGACCGGGCTGTAAAACGAGACCATACACCTCTTTCTCGAACGTCACGCCTTCGCGAGGCACGCACCTCTCGCTCAAAACAGGCACCCTCACGGCACACCGGCTAAACTGCTTAATGCTGCTTGGTTCCCCACCTGACATGGTTCACAGCCACCGATTGCGCAAGACCCATCTCTCAACACGAGAGTTACGACTCAGACCGAAAACGCTCGGCCCTCAAAGGAGGAATCCATCCCTGCTATAGCGGATTTCAGGTACAGGGCTCCGCTACTCCCCCGACTGGTATGACCTCGTTTCGCAGCCCGACGCTGCTCACTTTAGATATTATAACAGATTTCATTGAATAATGCAAGTCTTTTTCAAAAAAATCATTTTCATCCTTTTTCCTTTTTGCGCTTTTCTCGCTGCCGCAAGATGGTGACAGGTCAACTTTTTTCAAAAGAATGAAAAAAAACATTGACAAATGCAAAATGATAGGCTATAATAGTACGCGAATATGCAGATACTGCCATATTACATACCAAAACATGGAGGACAAACCAATGTTCGAAACTTTCAAGAACCTGCTGGTCGAGGAGCTCCAGCTGGACGAGAGCGCCATCACCATGGAGGCTGAACTGAAGGGCGATCTGAACATCAACTCGATCGAGCTGTACGACCTTGCTATGATGTGCGAGGATAAGTTCGGTGTTGAGATCGAAGACGAGGAGTTCCACAAGTTCGTCACCATCGGCGACGTTGTCAACTATCTCGAAGCACACAAGTAATTAAAGCAACTGTCATACAGAGGGTGTCGCGATGCGGCACCCTTTCTGTGTTTTACGCATAAAAGTCAGACACTCCGTATATGTTGTAGATGAAGAACGAAACACGGAGGACGAGTATGAAACACAACGAAAAACGGGCGGTGCGCACACTGATCGAATACATCGGCTTTGTCATGCTTCTGCTGTTGACGGTGGCGGGGCTCGCGACGCTTTTTTTATGGTTGAGCCAGCATCGCCCCCTCCTGCTCTCCTCCCCCGCTTCCACCGCCCCAAATACGGAATATCACACCGTCATTCTCGACGCAGGTCACGGCGGCGAGGACAGTGGCGCGATCGGTCACGTCGATGGCCGCGAAATCTACGAAAAAGACATTAATCTCACCATTACCTTAATGCTCCGCGATATGCTGGAGGCAGACGGAATCAACGTCGTGCTGACACGTGAGGTGGACGTTCTGCTCTACGACCGCAACACCGATTATCAAGGCCGCAAGAAGGTGCTGGACCTCGCCGCGCGACTGCATATCGGGCAAAACACGCCCGGCGCGCTGTTCGTCAGCATCCACATGAACGCCTTCCCACAAACGCAATACAAGGGTCTGCAGGTCTATTACTCCCCCAATCACGCAATGTCCGCTACGCTGGCGCAAAATGTACAGGATATCGTGCAAGCACAGCTTCAAAATGACAACACCCGTAAGATAAAGCGGGCAGATTCGAGCATTTTCCTGCTTGACCGACTCGCCTGCCCCGCAGTGCTCGTCGAGTGCGGATTTTTGTCCAACGCGCAGGATTGCGCCAATCTCGAACAAAAGGACTATCAGCAAAAGATCGCCTTTCTTTTGTTTTGCGCCATCCGTCAGACCATCAAGGAGCAGTCCAAGGACAGCGACAGCACGCCTTGGTGGACAAAAAGCGAGGTTTTGTTGCCCGAGGACTTGATTTTCGATCCAAAATGCTTTATAATAAAGCAAAGTACGATTGATTTTCTGCCCGAAACGGAGGACGCACGCCATGAAAGGAACCAAGACCATCTATATCTGCTCGGAATGTGAGATGAAAAGCCCAAAGTGGCTGGGCAAATGCCCCACGTGCGGTGCTTGGAACTCCTTTGTTGAGGACGTGATCGAAACTGCGCCAGCCGCAACCTCGTCTGCCGCAAGCAAGCGGGCGGCGTTGCGCCAGATCACCGAGAGTGAGGCGCTTCCTTATAACGAGCTGGACATGCCCTCCTATATGCGCTTCCCCACCGGCATGAACGAGCTCGACCGCGTGCTTGGCGGCGGTGGTCTTGTCACGGGCTCCGTCATTCTTTTATCGGGTGAGCCCGGTATCGGCAAATCCACCTTGCTCATGCAAATCTGTGATTCACTCGGTCAGGGACACCGCGTCTTGTACGTATCGGGCGAGGAATCGGGCGGTCAGCTCAAGCTGCGTGCCAAGCGACTCGGCGTCGTTGGCAACAATTTGTTCATTCTGACCGAAACCAATCTCGAACGCATCATCGCACAAACCGACAAGGTCAAGCCTGACGTTATCATCATCGACTCCATTCAGACCATTTACTCCGACACAGCCAACTCGACCCAAGGCAGCGTGTCGCAGGTCAAGGAATGTACACTCGCTCTGATCGCCAAGGCCAAGAGCGAAGGCATTTCCATCATGCTGGTCGGTCACGTCAACAAGGAAGGCGGCATCGCCGGCCCCAAGGTGCTGGAGCACATGGTGGACGCCGTGCTGTATTTTGAGGGTGAGCGTCAGCAATCCTACCGTATCATCCGCGCCATCAAAAATCGTTACGGCTCGACCAACGAGATCGGCGTGTTTGAAATGACGGACACGGGACTTTGCGAGGTATCCAATCCCTCTGAAATGTTGCTTGCCGGCCGTCCCAAGAACATCTCGGGCAACTGTGCTGTTTGCACTATGGAGGGCACACGCCCTCTGATCGCGGAGGTACAAGCCCTCGTTTCCCCCACCGTCTTCCCCGCTCCAAGGCGCACCAACAACGGCATGGACTACAACCGCTTGTGTCTAATTCTTGCTGTGCTGGAAAAGCGCATGGGGCTTCGCTTCTCGCAAAACGACGTTTACATCAACGTCATCGGCGGCTTGCACATCGACGAGCCTGCCTCCGACGTGGCGATGGCGCTGGCGCTGATCTCGTCGCACACCGACCGCGTGATCCCCGACGATCTGATCGCTGTGGGCGAGCTTGGACTTTCGGGCGAGTGCCGCGCCGTGTCCAATCTTGAGCTTCGCGTGCGTGAGGCCGCCCGACTCGGCTTCCGCCGCGCCATCGTGCCCTACCGCAACATCGAAAAGCGGGCCATCAAGTGCGAGGGCATCGAGCTCATTCCCATTCGAACGATCTACGATACGCTCAAGTTCTTGAATGCAGAACAAAAGGAATAACAATACAGAAAAAGGGATGCCGCGGCATCCCTTTTGTTTTTTATTCCCCAAACACTGTCTCCACTTTTTTTCTGCACCCCGCAGGCGAATAGACCCAGCGGTCGATATGCTCGACCTCGTCGCCTATGTAATAGGTCAGCGGCAAGGGTGTGCGCTGTCCTGCGAAGGTGTCGATGAGCACCAGCTTGATCTTCATGCGCTCGGGGACGATGCTCTTGATGAACACGGCGGCGTTTTGCCCCACCCAGGATTTAGCGATCTCTCGCGTTTCCTCGCGCAGCTCGGTCAGCCCCGCAAGATTGGGCGCAAGCTCAACGAACATACCGTAATCCTCGACACTGCGGACGATACCCGTGACCGTCTGCCCTGCCTCAAAGCGGGCGGCGTTTTGCTCCCACGTGCCCAGCAGCTCGCGCAGGCTGACGAAAATGCGATCGTTCTGCCCGTCGATCGTCTTGACTACGACGCGCAGCTTCATGCCAGTAGATAAGCGCTCACGGGGATGGTTGATACGGGAGACGGACAGACAATCCACGCTCAACAGCGATATCACGCCGCAGCCGATATCCACGAACGCGCCGAAGCTCTCCAGATGCGTGAC